>JACDGF010000009.1 GCA_013815405.1 Caulobacteraceae bacterium
GACCACGAACGCAGCGCCCAAGGTCCCTTGCCTCTGGCTGGCCAGCCGGACCATTTGCGCTCCGATCAGGGTGACCGCGTCGCGGGGCAGAAAGGCGGACATGTGGGCCAGTTGCCGTTGAACCGTGGCCACGTCCAGAAACAGGCCATAGAGGGACACGAAGGCGGCGATGGCGGGGAAGGTGGCCAGGAGCAGGTAGAAAGTCACCCCGCCGGCCAGGGCCGGCAGCCGGTTGCGGCCCATCTCGCGATAGGTGCGCCACAGGATGTCCTTCCAGCCCAGGGCCGGGATGGTCCAGGGGAAGTTGGCGTTTCGGCCGCGCCCCGGCTCGGCCGCGTCGATCTCCTCGGGCGTGAGGGCCGGTTTGGCGAGATCCGCGAAGCGGGGCCTCTTGCGGCGGGGCCAGAAGGCGGCCATGGCCAGCATGGCCAGCCACGGCGCGGCGCGAAAGGGAAGCTTGGCTGGGCGCCTGGCGCCGGCGGCCGGCGGATCGCTCATGCGGAAGATCACCCCGGGTGGCGCGGCGGGCCAAAGACAGCTTGGCGAGTCTTAAGGGGGAAGACCCATCGCCGCCAGAGTCGGCTGTGCGGGGGGCGTCGTGGCGCGGGGCGATGCGGCGGGCGTCGCGTCGCTATAGGGCGGGGACCGACAGATCCTCGCCGGCCAGGGCGCGCTCGATCAGGCGGAGGGTCGCCGGCAGGCCGAAGATGGCCGCGAAGGAGCCGAACCGGGGCCCCTGGCTCTGGCCGAGCAGAACCTCGTAGAGGGCGGCGAACCAGGCGCGCAGGGGCTCGAAGCCGGCCGCCTTGCCCGCCGCATAGACCTCGTTCTGGATCGCTTCGGCGTCCCGCTGGTCGGGCGGAAGGGCGCGGAGCCGGGCGGCGAGGTCGGCGAAGGCCGCGCGCTCGCGTTCGTGCGGAGCGCGGAACCGCTTCGAGGGCCGCACGAAATCCTCGTAGTAGTGGATGGCGTGGTCGGCGAGCCGGTCGAGCAGAGGCTCGCTGGCCGGCGTGGCGCCGGGCAGGTGGCGGCCGATGAAGCCCCACAGGATAGCCTTGTCCGCCGCGCCCGCCGCCGCTGCCAGGTTCAGAAGCAGGCTGAACGAGACCGGCGAGCCCTTGGCGGGCGGGCCGCCGCCGTGGACGCTCCACACCGGATTGTCGAGGCGATTGACGGAATTGGAACCGGGGGCGGCCGGCCGATTGTAGGCGTCCAGCTGCTGCAGATATTGGTCCGTCGCCTTGGGAATGACGTCGAACGAGAGCCGCTTGGCCGACCTCGGCGACGGGAAGAGGTAATAGACCAGGCTTTCGGGGGCGGAATAGCGGCCCCACTCTTCCAGGGTGAGGCCGTTGCCCCGGGACTTGGAGATCTTCTGGTTGTTCTCGTCCAGGAACAGCTCGAAGTTGAAACCCTCCGGCGGGACGCCCCCCAGGATCGCGCAGATCCGCGAGGAGACCTTCACCGAATCGATCAGATCCTTGCCGGACATCTCATAGTCGACGCCCAGCGCCGCCCATCGGCAGGCCCAGTCCGGCTTCCACTGTAGCTTGACCGCGCCGCCGGTGACCGGAACCTCGGTGAGGGTCCGGTCCTCGTCCGCGAAGACGATCGTGCCGCGACCCGGGTGGCGCTCGAGCGTGGGGACCTGCAGCACCCGGCCGGTCTTGGGGCTGATCGGAAGGAAGGGCGAATAGGTCGCCCGCCGTTCGGGACCCAGGGTCGGCAGCATCACCGCCTGGATTTGGTCGAACCGCTCCAGCGCCAGGCGAAGGGTGGGATCGAAACGGCCCGACCGGTAGCATTCGGTGGACGACAGAAATTCATAGTCGAAGCCGTGGCCGTCGAGGAACGCGCGCATCCGCGCGTTGTTCTGGGCGCCGAAACTCTCGTACTCGCCGAAGGGGTCGCGCACCCGGGTAAGCGGCTTTCCGAGGTCCAGCGCCAGACCTTCACGATCCGGGACGTTCTCCGGGACCTTCCGCAGCCCGTCCATGTCGTCGGAGAAGGAGATCAGGCGGGTGGGGATCGTATCCTCGGTGAGCGCCCGAAAGGCGTTGCGCACCATGGTCGTGCGGGCGACCTCGAGGAAGGTGCCGATGTGCGGCAGGCCGGACGCGCCATAGCCGGTCTGGAACACCACCGGCTCGCGTAGGGCCGGCAGCGCGGCGAGCGCCTCGTCGATCTTCCCGGCCGCGACCAGCGCCCCGGCTAGATCCCGCTCCGCCCCATCGACCAACCGCACGCGCAACAGCCGCCCCATCAGGTTCCGCGCCTGTTCGAACGGCCACGACCGCGCCTCACGGGCCAGTGAAGAAAGACCTCGCAACATGGCGCGAGCGGGTAGATGGCGAGGTCGACGGGGTCAATGGCGGCGGCCGGCCATTGCCTTCGATTTTTCGGTCATATAGACATGACCAGTCTTATGAGGGTGACCGCATGCAACCTGTCCAGACCTTCACCGCGACCGACTTCAAGGCAAAGTGCCTCGAAATCCTCGACCGCCTGGCGGCACGCAAGCTGACACGGGTGTCGATCACCAAGCGCGGCAAGGTCGTGGCCGTCTTGACCCCGCCCGATGATCCCGACTCCGCGGTCCTGCGATTGCACGGGTTCATGCGCGGTTCGGTCATCGCGCCTCCGGGATTCGATCTCACGACGCCTATCCTGGACGAGCCGTTGTCGGCCGAAGAGGGCGCGCTTCACGAGTGAGGGCCGCCGGTCAGTCGCGTGGCGTCCTGCTGGACACCTGCGCCGTGATCTGGCTCGCCAACGGCGAGCCCCTGGAGGGGTGCGCGGAGGCCAAGCTCTTGCACGCCGCCCGGGCCGACGGCGTCTTCGTCTCCCCGATATGCGCCTGTGAGATCGGCCTCCTCAGCCGCCTCAAGGCCGGGCGCGCCTATGAGTTCCTGCCCGATCCCGCCACCTGGTTCGCGCGCTTTATGGCCGGGCCGGCGATCAAGCCGGCGGCGTTCACGGCGGAGATCGCCATCGCCGCATCACGGCTTCCAGACCCCCTGCACGGCGACCCCGCCGACCGGCTATTGATCGCCACGGCCCGCGATCTGGGGATGCCGATCGTCACCCGAGACGCCAAGATCATCGCCTACGCGGCGGCGGGGCACGTTACGGTCGTGCCGTGTTGATGTCCCCGAGGACGGCACGGTCATCGGCGGCCCGCCGAGTTCCGAGGTCGGGCTCAGCATGAAATGCCCTCTCAGCGCCGCGACCGGGGCGGCGCGGGTCTCTTGCCAGGCTTCCACCTGGACGTTGGCGATGCGCCGGCCGAGCTTGCGCACCTCGGCCTGGGCGTAGGTGGTCAGGGCCCGGCCCGGGCGCAGGTAGTCGATGGTATGTCGATGGTGCGCGGCTGCCGGCGAAGGGGCTCTTGGATGGAAAGTTGAGCCAGCGCGGTCATCTCCAGGAACGCTCCCAGCACCCCGCCGTGCAGGGCCGGCAGCAGGGTGTTGCCCACCAGATGCGGTGAGAACGGCAGGAGGGCGGTCATCTCGTCGCCGGTCAGCCGCACGGTCATGCCCAGGAAACGGGCGTAGGGAATCGACGCCAGCAGTTCGGCGAGTCGCTCGCCGCGCGCCTCGTCGTTCATGCCGCCTCCGGCGCGCCGGCGAGGACGAAGGCGGCCTGGGCGGTGGCGATGGGATCGCCCGCCTCGTCCTCGAAGGCGCTGGCGCGGACGAAGCCGATGGTGCGAGTGAGCTTATAGCATTCGGCCCGGGCGATGATGTCGCGGCCGGGTTCGGCGGGGCGCATGTAGTCGATGCGCAGGTCGAGGGTCGCCGTGCCGCGGTCCGGGCCCGCCGCCGACGCCACCGCGAGACCGCAGGTATGATCGAGCAGGCTGGTCAAGACGCCGCCGGCCAGGACTCCGCTGCGCGGATCTCCCACCAGGTCGGCGCGATAGGGAACCTCGAGCACGGCGATCCCCGGCTCCGCGGACACCAGGCGCAGGCCCAGGGCGGCGGCGTGGGGCGTTTCCTGCGCCATGCGCGCCGCCCGTTCGGCGAAGGTCCCCAGGTCGTCGGCCATGGCGTTCCATAGGCGGAAAACCGGACCGGGGCCTATATGAAAGGGCGTGATCCGGCCGCAAGACCTTCTCTGCCCCAAACCCGCCGGCCTCTTTTGCCCGCTAGGGGATTTCTACATCGACCCCGTGCGGCCGGTGGAGCGGGCGGTGATCACCCATGGGCACGCCGATCACGCACGCGCCGGCCACGGGGCTGTGATGGCCACGGCCGAAACCCTGGCGATCATGGGCGTGCGATACGGCGAGGACTTCGCCGGGAGCGTCCAGGCGCTCGCCTACGGCCAGACCGTCACGATCGGCGGCGTGGAGGTTTCCCTGGTTCCCGCCGGCCATGTGCTGGGCTCGGCCCAGGTGGTCGTGCGCTGGAAGGGGCTGACCATGGTGGTCTCGGGCGACTACAAGCGGCGCCGCGACCCGACCTGCCCCCCGTTCGAGCCGACTCTCTGCGACGTCTTCGTGACCGAGGCCACCTTCGGCCTGCCGGTGTTCCGCCATCCGCCCGATGGCGAGGAGATCGGCAAGCTGCTGCGATCCGTCGCCCGGTTCCCGGAGCGCGGCCATCTGGTCGGCGTCTATTCCCTCGGCAAGGCCCAGCGCGTGATCCGCCTCCTGCGCGAAGCCGGCTGGGATCGGCCGATCCCGGTTCACGGCGCCCTGGAGCGGCTCAACGCCCTCTACGCCGGCTTCGGCGTCGAGCTTGGGCCGCTCGAAGCGGCCACGAGTCCGGCGAAGCAGGATTTCGCCGGCGCGATCATCCTCGCGCCCCCGTCGGCGCTGGCGAGCCCGTGGGCGCGGCGCTTCGGCGACCCGGTCGACGCCTTCGCGTCGGGCTGGATGCGGATCAGGGCCCGGGCGCGCCAGCGCGGCGTCGAACTCCCGCTGATCATCTCCGATCATGCCGATTGGGACGAACTCACCGGGACCATCGCCGAGATCCATCCGGGCGAAGTGTGGATCACCCATGGCCGCGAGGAGGCCCTGGCCCGCTGGTGCGACCTCGCCGGCATCCCGGCCCGGGCCCTGGCGTTGGTCGGCTATGAGGACGAAGAAGAATAGCGGCGCCGCTTTCCCTATTTCGGTCGGTGCTGCATCGGCCGCAGGAAAATGCGGCCGATCCGGGAGTCGGAAGCCTGGACGCGATCGCTCAGCGCTTGGGCCGCGGCCTGGATTTCATCGCCGCTCAACCCGTCGCGGAATTCCAGCGTAACGCCGATGAGGATCGATTCCGGCCCCAGATGCAGGCTCAGCACCTCATCGACCACGGCCACGTCGGGATCCTCATCAAGGATCACGCGCACCGCCGCCACCACCCGTGGCGCGGCGGCTTCGCCGGTGATCAGGCTGCGCACCTCATTGGCGAGGAACAGGGAAACCGCGGCCAGCAGCAGGCCGATCGCCACCGAGGCCGCGCCGTCCGCCCAGGCCCAGTGGAAGACCGCCGCCCCGGTGACTCCGACCGCCGCGATCGCGAGGCCCACCAGGGCGGCGGCGTCTTCAAGCAGGGTGGCGAACAGGCTGGGGTCCTTGCTCAGATGGAGGAACCGCCACAGGCGGATGCGGCGCCCGTGCACCGTGCGGCGGAACTCGCGATAGCTGACCACGAAGGAGGTGGCCTCGAAGACCGCGCTCAGGGCGAGGACCAGATAGTTGATCCAGGGTCGCGACAGCGCTTCGGGGTGGAGGATCCTCTGGACGCCCTGGTAGATCGACGCCGCGCCGCCCAGGGCGAAGATCAGCAGGGCCACGGCGAAGGACCAGAAATACGCTTCCAGCCCATGCCCGAACGGGTGGTCCTCGTCCGCCGGTCGCGCCGCCCGATGGATGCCGACCAGCAGGAAGATCTGGTCGAGGATGTCGACCAGCGAATGCACCGCCTCGGTGAGCATGGCGCTGGAGCGGGTGAACAGGAAGGCGGCGAATTTGATCAAGGCGATGGCCAGATTGCCGCCCAGGGCGACGTAGACGACCCGCTTCGATCCTTCCGCCACGCGCTCATCCCCCGCAAAGCCGTTCCGATAGCACGCGGCGCCCTATATTTCCTCAAAAGCCATGCGCGCCTTCGCCCATCTTCTCGACCAGTTGTCGCTGACCGCCTCGCGCAACGCCAAGCTGACCCTGGTGCGCGACTTCCTGCGCGAGACGCCCGACCCTGAGAGAGGCTGGGCGCTGGCGGCCCTCACCGGCGAGCTCACCTTCCACGTCGCCAAGCCCGCCGCCATCCGCAAGGCGGTCGAGGCGCGCATGGACCCGGCGCTGTTCGCCTGGTCCCACGACTATGTGGGCGACTTGGCCGAGACGGTGGCCCTGGTCTGGCCCGCCCGACCCGGGGCCAATCGTGAGCCGGATCTCGCCGAAGTGGTCGACGCCCTCGGCCGGGCGGCGCGCTCCGAGGTCCAGGGCCTGATCGAGGGCTGGCTAGACGCGCTGGACGCGGACGGCCGCTGGGCGCTGCTCAAGCTGGTCACCGGCGGCCTGCGGGTGGGCCTCTCGGCCCGCCTCGCCAAGCAGGCGGCGGCCGAGATCGGGGACGCCTCCGCGGCCGAGGTCGAGGAATTGTGGCACGCGCTGCGCCCTCCCTACGAAGACCTGTTCGCCTGGCTGGAGGGCCGCGCCGATCGTCCCACCTGCGACGCGCCCGGGCGCTTCCGCTCGGCCATGCTGGCCCAGGCCATCGACGAAGCGCTGGATTTCGCCAAGCTCGACCCGGCGGACTACGCCGCCGAATGGAAATGGGACGGAATCCGCGTCCAGGCGGTCAGCGAGGCGGGCGCGCGGAGGCTCTACAGCCGCACCGGCGATGATCTCTCGGCGGCTTTTCCCGACGTCATGGCGATGCTGGACTTCGAGGGCGTGATCGACGGCGAACTCCTGGTCATGCGCGATGGCGCGGTCGCCCCCTTCGGCGACCTGCAGCAGCGTCTCAACCGAAAGACGGTCGACGCCAAACTGATGTCCGCCTATCCCGCCGGCATTCGCGCCTACGATCTGCTGATGGAGGGCGAGCGCGACCTGCGCGTCCTGCCCTTTCGCGAACGCCGAACCCGTCTGGAAACCTTCGTCGAGGCGGTCGCCTCGCCGCTCATCGACCTTTCGCCGCTCCAGCCTTTCGAGACCTGGGACGATCTGGCGCGGCTTCGCGCCGACCCGCCGGCCGGGGATCCGCGCCGGGCCGAGGGCCTGATGCTCAAACGGTGGGACTCGGCCTACCAGGCCGGCCGGTTCAAGGGCCCGTGGTTCAAATGGAAGCGCGACCCCCACCTGGTCGACGCCGTGCTGATGTACGCCCAGCGCGGGCACGGCAAGCGTTCCAGTTTCTATTCGGACTACACCTTCGGCGTCTGGCGCGAGGACGCCGACGGCCACCGGTCATTGACGCCGGTGGGCAAGGCCTATTTCGGCTTCACCGACGAGGAGCTGAAACGCCTCGACGCCTTCGTGCGGGAGAACACGACCGAGCGCTTCGGCCCGGTCCGCGCCGTCCGCGCCGACCGGGATTTCGGCCTGGTGCTGGAAGTGGCCTTCGAAGGCCTGCAGCGATCGACCCGCCACAAGTCAGGCCTCGCCATGCGCTTTCCCCGGGTGCACCGCATCCGCTGGGACAAACCCGCGCGGGACGCCGACGAGCTGGAGACCTTGGAGCGGATGCTGACGGCGGCGGCGTGACCGCCGGCGCCGGTCCTCAGCCGTTGAAGCTCCGGACCGCCGCGATGATCCGGTCCTGGAGATCGGGCGCGAGATAGGCGTGCATGGGAAGCGCGATCACCACCTCGGCCTTGGCTTCGCTGACCGGCAGGCCCCCCGGCCCCCTCGGATAGCGGGCATAGGGCGCCTGGCAATGCATGGGGACCGGATAGTAGATCGCGGTCGGAATGCCCTGGGTCATCAGATGGGCCGCGAGGCCGTCGCGGTTCGCGTGTTCGACGACATATTGCGCCCAGGTGGAAACGCCGCCCTCGATTACCGTCGGGACCGCCAGGCAGCATTCCGCGAGACCCTCGGCGTAGCGCGCCGCCACGGCTTGGCGCCGCTCGATCTCGTCGGAAAAGACGGTCAGTTTTTCCAGGAGGATGGCGGCTTGCAGGGTGTCGAGCCGGGAGTTCATGCCGACGCGGGCGTTGAGATACTTCGGATCATGCCCATTGGCGGCGCGGTCGCCGCCCGCCGCCTTGCCGTGGACGCGCAGGGAATCCATGCGCTCCCAGAGCGCGGCGTCGCGGGTGAGCACGGCGCCTCCGTCGCCGTAGCAGGCCAGGGGCTTGGCCGGAAAGAAACTGGTGGTGGCGACATCCGCCCAGCGGATCGGATGATCGTTCCACAGCGTACAACCGAACGCCTGGGCGGAATCGGCGATCAGCTTGAGGCCGCGGCGCCGGCACACCTCGGCCAGGCGCGGATAGTCGGCGGCCTGGCCGAAAAGATCGACAGCGATCACCGCGGCGGGCCTCAGCCGGCCTTCGGCCGTCACCGCCGCGATGGCGGCTTCGAGGTGGGCTGGATCGAGATTGTAGGTGTCCGGCAGGATATCCACGAACACCGGTTCCGCGCCGGTCCAGGGTACGACCTCCGGCGTGGCGGCGAAGGTGAAGGATGGGCAGAAGACCGCGTCCCCCGCGCCGATTTCCCAGGCCTTCAGCGGCAGGGCCAGGGCGTCGGTGCCGTTGGCGCAGGTCAGCGCCAGGGGGGCGCCGCAGAAGTCGGCCAGCGCCCGTTCCAACTCGCGCACCTCCGGCCCCATCACATAGGCGCCGTGGGCCAGGACCCGGGCGATGGCCGCGTCCAGCCCAGGTTTGATCCGCGCCTGCTGGGCGGCCAGGTCGATGAACGGGATCATGGCGGGCGCTGATAGGCCGCGCCGGGGCGGGCGGCGACACAAACCCTGTATCGGATCATTTCGGCAAGGTCAGGGTGGCCAGGAAGTCGCCCAGGTCGCCGCCGGGGAAACGAACGCCGGCGATCCCTGCCCGGCGCGCGGCCTCCAGATCCGATGGCTGGTCGCCGACCAGGAGGGCGCGCCCCGGATCGATCGCCCAATCGGCCAAGGCCTTGAGGATGAGGCCGGGGTTCGGTTTCCGGTCCGGGTGGTCGGGGTGGCGGTAGGCGGCGACCGTGGCTTCGGAATGAAAGGGGCAGACATAGAAGGCGTCGATGCGGGCGCCGTCCTGGGCCAGATCGGCCCGCATGACGGCGTGCAGCCGGTCGACCGCCGCCTCGTCGAACCGGCCGCGGGCGACGCCGGACTGATTGGTGACCACGATGACCAGCAGCCCGGCGCGGTTCAAACGGCCGATCGCCCGCCGCGCGCCGGGCGTCCATTCCAGGCGATCGGGCTCGCCGACATAGCCGTGGTCGAGGTTGAGGACGCCGTCGCGATCGAAGATCACCGCCGCCCGGCCCGCATTCATCGCTTCCCGCATCGCCTCTCGCGCCTTAGGATCGCGGCGTTCCGATCGCCGATCACGGTACAGCGCCTTGCGACCATCGCCAAAGCCCCGGCTTCTGCCCGATCCCATCGCTTCGGCCGTGCAGACGGTGGCCGCGGAGATCGAAGGCCTGCGGGTGTTGTCGACCGCGCTCCAGAACGGCCTGGGCACCCCCTTCGAAGAGGCGGTGGCGGTCATCGCCCGGGCGACCGGCCGGGTGGTGGTGACCGGCATGGGCAAGAGCGGTCACGTGGGGCGAAAAATAGCCGCCACCCTGGCGTCGACCGGCACGCCGGCGTTCTTCCTGCACCCGGGCGAAGCCAGCCATGGCGATCTGGGCATGGTCGCGGCGGGCGATGTGGTTCTGGCCCTGTCATGGTCCGGCGAGACGCCGGAACTGCGCGACGTCATCCACTTCTGCAAGCGCTTCGCTGTCCCCATTCTGGCCATCGCTTCGGAGCCCGGCAGCGCCTTGGCGCACGCCGCCGACATCGCGCTCATCCTGCCGCAGGCGCGCGAGGCCTGCTCCACGACCTCCACCCCGACCACCTCGACGACCATGCAGCTGGCCTTCGGCGACGCCCTGGCGGTCGCGCTGTTGGAGGCGCGGGGCTTTTCGGCCGCGGACTTCCTCAACTTCCATCCCGGCGGGCGCCTCGGGGCGAGGCTGGTCACAGTGGGCGACCTGATGGCCCGAGGGACCGACCTGCCGTGGATTCTCGACAGCGCGACCCTCTCCGACGCCATCGTCGAAATCACGCGAACGCGCTGCGGGGGGGTCGGGGTGATCGACGGGAGCGGCGCCCTGGTCGGCGCCTTCACCGACGGTGACCTGCGCCGGGCCCTGCCGGCCAGCGACCTTTCCGCGCCGGTCGCCGAGCACATGACGCGGTCGCCGGTTTTCGTTCACCCCCACCTTCTGGCGACCGAGGCCCTGCGGGTGATGAACGAGCGGCCCCGGCCGATCATGCTGATCTTCGTCTGCGAGGGTGACCGCCTGGTCGGCGCCGCGCACATGCACGATTTCCTCCGCGCCGGGATCGCCTAGCCGGTTCGGCCGCCCGGCCTTGCGTGGGCGTAGCCGCCGCGCGGAATTGGCGCTAGGTAGGCGCGCCACGGGCCACGCCGCTCCACCTCCCGCCACCCCGCGCCGATCATCGCGCGATCCGATCTCAAAAGCTTCATCGCTCATGACCCTTGACCTCGCCGACATTCGCGCCGCCGCGGGGCGGATCGCCGGCCACGTCGAGCGCACCCCCTGCCGCTGGTCCAGGACCCTGTCGCAGATCACCGGCGCCGAGGTCTGGGTGAAGTTCGAGAACCATCAGTTCACCGCCTCCTTCAAGGAACGCGGCGCGCTGAACAAACTCTCCCAGCTCACCGACGCGGAGAAGACGCGCGGGGTCATCGCCGCCTCGGCGGGCAATCATGCCCAGGGCCTGGCCTATCACGGCGAGCGGCTCGGCATCCCGGTGACCATCGTCATGCCGGTCGGCACGCCGCACGTGAAGGTGCAGCAGACCCGCGACTTCGGCGCGACGGTGGTGATCGAGGGCGACGGCTACGACACCGCCTGTGAGCGCGCCATGGCGCTCCAGGAGGAGCGCGGTTTGGTGTTCGTCCATGCTTTCGACGACCGGGACATCATGGCCGGCCAGGGGACGATCGCCCTGGAGATGCTCGAGGACGCCCCGGACCTGGAGGTGCTGCCCGTGCCGATCGGTGGCGGCGGCCTGATCTCGGGGGTGGCCACGGCCGCCAAGGCGATCAAGCCGGACATCGAGGTGATCGGCGTCGAGGCGGCGATGTACCCCTCCTTCACCGGCCGCATGCGCGGCCTGAACGCGCCGATCGGCGGTCAGACCATCGCCGAGGGCATAGCGGTCAAGGGCGTGGGACAGCTGACCTATGGCGTCGCCATGCCCCTGATCAGCGATGTCCTGTTGCTGGAAGAACCGTTCTTCGAGCGGGCGGTCGCCCTCTACTGCAATGTGGAAAAGACGGTGACCGAAGGGGCGGGGGCGGCGGCGCTGGCCGCCCTCCTGGCGTATCCGGAGCGCTTTCGCCATCGCAAGTGCGGGCTGATCATCACCGGTGGCAATATCGACCCGCGCCTGTTGGCCTCGGTCCTGACCCGCGAGATGGTGCGCGCGCAGCGGCTGGTCTCCCTGCGCATCGTCGGGGCCGACCTGCCGGGCATGCTGGCGACGATGTCCGCCACCATCGGCGACCTGGGGGGCAACATCATCGAGGTGGCGCACAACCGCCTGGCCCTGGACGTCCCGGCCAAGGGGGCCGAGTTCGACATCATGATCGAGACCCGCGACGCCCAGCATACCCAGGAGATCATGGACGCCCTGCGCGAGGGGGGCTACCCGCCCCGGTCCGTATGAGAACGCCGATTCGTCGCCCCGCGCTCGCCGTCCTCTTCGCACTGGCGCTCTGCGCCTGCGCGCGCACGGCGCCGGCCGCCGACGGACGGGCCGCCGCCCAAGCCTTCCTGGCCAGGAACGCCAAAGCCCCGGGCGTGCACGTCACCCAATCCGGCCTTCAGTACCGCGTCTTCCACGCCGGCCCGGCCGGCGGCCCGCGCCCCAAGCCGGCCGACGAGGTCAAGGTCGACTACGAGGGCAAACTGATCAGCGGCGAGGTGTTCGATTCCTCCTTCGCGCGCGGGTCCCCGGCCGTGATGACCGTGCGCGACTTGGTTCCCGGCTGGCAAGAAGCCCTGCAGCTCATGCGCCCCGGCGACGAGTGGCTGCTCTACGTTCCGCCGAGCCTGGGCTATGGCGACAGGGCGGCCGGGCCGATCCCGCCGGGCAGCGTGCTGATCTTCAAGATCGACCTGATCGGCGTCCTTCCGGACGCCAGTTCAGTGGGTCGGGGATAGAGTCGGTTCGAGGCGCGCCAAGGCCCAGGCCGCCGCCTCGCGAACCGTCTCGCAGGCGTCGTCCAGCCTGACGGTGGCGACCTCGATCAGGGCGGCGTCACCGGAATTGCCGATCGCGTACATCACATTGCGCACGAAACGGTCGCGGCCGATGCGCTTGATCGGGCTGGCGGAGAAGAGGATCCGGAAAGCCGCGTCGTCCAAAGCCGCGAGGTCGGCGAGGGCGGGCGCGCGCAGGGTCTCGCGAGCATGGAACCCCGCCTCGCGCGCGGTCTGGGCGAACTTGTTCCACGGGCAGACGGCCAGGCAATCGTCGCAGCCATAGATGCGGTTGCCCAGCGCCTCGCGGTACTTCAGGGGAATGGGCCCGGCGTGCTCGATGGTGAGGTATGAGAGACAGGCCCGGGCGTCGAGTTGATAGGGGGCCGGGAAGGCCTGGGTCGGGCAGACATCGAGACAGGCGCGGCACGCGCCGCAATGGTCTTGCGCCCCTTCGTCGGGCGGCAGATCGAGGCTGGTCAGCACGCTGCCCAGGAACAGCCAGGACCCGAACGCGCGGGAGACGAGGTTGGTGTGCTTGCCCTGCCAGCCCACCCCGGCGCGGGCGGCGAGCGGCTTTTCCATCAGGGGGGCGGTGTCGACGAACACCTTCACCTCTCCGTCCAACCGACGCTTCATAAAGCCGCCCAGGGACTTCAATCGGCCTTTGATCAGGCCGTGGTAGTCGCGCCCTTGCGCGTAGACCGAGATCGTCGCGCGCGAGGCTCGCTTCAAAGCCGCGAGCGGGTCGGCGTCCGGTCCGTAGTTCATCCCCAGGACCACGGCCGATCGCGCTTGCGGCCACAGGGCGCTTGGATGGCTTCGCCGCGCGGCGGTGGTCTCCATCCAGGCCATGGTCCCATGGCGCCCGGCGGCCACGAACGCCTCGAGCCGCGCCGACGCGGGCCAGGCGCCGCGAACCTGGGCGAAGCCGCAGGCGTCGAACCCCAGACGGCGCGCCTCGCAGCGGATCAGGGCGCGGGGATCGTCAGAAGTCGAGGTCGTCATAGTGGCTGGCCGGCGCCAGGCCAGGCCAGCGGTCGGTGAGCAGAGGCCGGAAGGCGGGCCGGGACTTGACCTTCATGTACCAGGTCTTCACCCCCGGAAAATCGCGCCAGGGAATATCGCCGAAGTAGTCGAGCACGGAGATATGCGCCGCGCCGGCGAAGTCGGCCAGGCTCAGGCGACGGCCGGCCAGCCAGTCGCGCGCCAGGAGCAGCTTTTCCAGATAGACCAGATGAAGCCGCAGGGCGTCGCGCCCCTGGCGCATGGCGTAGAGGTCCGGCGCGCCCATCTTCAAGAGCCGCTTCTCCAGCTTCTCGTGCAGCAGATAGGCGTTGACCTCATTGTCGAACTTGCGGTCGAACCACTGCATCAGGCGCCGGGCCTCGGCCCGGTCGCCCGGCTCGCTTCCCAGCAGGTCGTGCTCCGGATATTCGCGCTCCAGGTGCTCGAGGATGGCCCGGGCCTCGCAGACCGTCACCGGCTCGCCCCCGGATCGTTCGACCAGCACCGGGGTGAGGCCCGAGGGATTGAGCGCGGCGAAATCCTTGGGCTGTTCCCAATAGCGCACTACGGCCTCGTCGAACGCCAGGCGTTTTTCGCCAAGCGCGAGGCGGGCCTGGCGCGACGCCGGGTCGAGGGGAAAGTGGTGCAGGGTTCGATCGACGCTCATCGGGCGGGGCGAGCTATAGCCAAATCCGCCGGCCGGACAACGCCCCGCCCGACGCGAAACCGCGCCTATCCCGCATCGGTCCCGGCCTCGTGGAATTCCGGGAACGCCCCGCCGTGGGGTTCGGCCCGGCCCCGCGGATCGGGATGGATGATGATGTCCGCGGCGGGGAAGGCCTCCAGGACCCGCTTCTCGGCGGCGACCACGGCCTGGTGCGCCGCCACCAGGGAGAGGTCGGGATCGAGATCGGCGTGCATCTGGATGTGGACGATCGGCCCCGAAGCGCGGGTGCGCAGCTGATGCACCGCGCCGATCCGGGGATCCTGGGTCATCAGGGCGAGGATCCGTGCGCGCGCCTCCTCTGGAAGCTCATGGTCCAGCAGTTGGTCGGAGGCTTGGCGGAACACTCCCACCGCCCCCCACAGCAGCACCGCCGCCACCGCCAGCCCCGCCAGGGCGTCCGCTCCTAGCCATCCAAAGGCCGCCACCGCCCCGATGCCGACCAGGGCGATCAGGTTCGAGGCCAGGTCCGCGACGTAGTGGGCGCGGTCGGCGGATACCGCCACCGATGCGGTGGTCCGCAGAAGTCGCGTCTGGGCCAGGATCAGCCCTGCGGTGAGGAGCGTCGAGACGGCCATGACGCCGATCGCCCAGCCTTCGCGCGCCACGGGCTGGGGGCTGAGGATATGGCGCACGGCTTCCTGGCCGATCAGGGCGGCGGAGGCGAACACCAGGCCGGCCTGGATGAGGCTGGCGAAGGCCTCGGCCTTGCCGTGCCCATAGCGATGTTCGGCGTCGGGGGGCGCGGCGGCGTAGCGCACGGCGAAGAAGGTCGCGGCCGAGGCGACCAGATCGAGCCCGGAATCGGCCATCGACGCGAGCAGGGCCACCGAACCGCTCGCCATCCAGACCACCGCCTTGAGGCTGAACAGCACCAGAGCGGTCGCCACCGACATCGAGGTCACCCGCCGGGTCCGGGCGGCGCTCTGGGCGGGGTCGGGCGCGGGGGATTCCATGGCCCCAGCCTAGAACCCTTCGACGCCGGCCTGTAGCGCGAACGACTCTTACGAAGGCCGGTCAGGCCGCCGCCCTGGGGACCGGTCCGACATAGCGCGACGCGGGCCGGATCAGCCGGCCGCCCACGGCCTGCTCGCGCGCATGAGCGATCCACCCGGCCACACGAGCCATGGCGAAGACGCAGGTGAAGGCCTCGGGCGAAAAGGCCAGGGCCTCCAGGAGCAGGGCGGTGTAAAGCTCGACGTTGGTCTGCAGCGAGCGATCCGGCTTGCGCTCGCGCAGGATCGCGAGGGCCGCGTCCTCCACCGCCTCGGCGAAGGCGAGGCGGCCGGGCAGGCGGTTGGACTGTTGTCCCAAGGTCGCGACGACACGCTTGAGGGCGTCGGCCCTGGGGTCGCGCACGCGATAGACGCGGTGGCCAAAGCCCATCAGCCGATCGCCGCGGTCGAGGGCCGCCTCCAGCCAGGGCCGCGCGTTTCGCGGATGGCCGATGGCGTCGAGCATGTCGATCACCGGCCCCGGCGCGCCGCCGTGCAACGGGCCTTTCAGCGCGCAAAGCCCGGCCAGCACCGCCGAGGTCAGGCCGGCGCGGGTCGAGGCGACCACCCGGGCGGCGAAGGTCGAAGCGTTGAGGCCATGGTCGCACACCGTCACCAGATAGGCGTCCAGCGCCGCGACTTCCGCGTCCGGGGCGGGGCGTCCGCGCGTCATGCGCAGGATGTCGGCGGCGTGGCCGAGCGCGGGGTCGGGGGC
>JACDGF010000350.1 GCA_013815405.1 Caulobacteraceae bacterium
TCTGCCGGCTTGCCTCAAGGCGCTGAAACATGAAGGGAAATCCCCGGCGCCCGAACCCCTCACCCTCCCATGGCTTCGCCATGGGCCCCTCCCTCTCCCTACGGGAGAGGTGTTCAAGAGGCGCGCACGAACGAAGGTGTGCGCATGCCGTAGCCCCTCCTGGAGAGGGCGGAAAAAGCCGGCTTTGCCGGCGGTCACTTGGCGAAATCCAGCAGGTCGGCGAAACCCGACGGCGCGTGGGGGCCAAAGACCAGCTGTTCGAGCACGCCCCGCCCCACCTCTTCGGCCCCCGCCTCGTCCCGGCGGGTGACCTTGCAGAGAGCCTGGACGTGGAGGTGCTGGGGCAGGCGGGGGTCCACATCGGAAAGCTTCAGATCCTCCCGCTCCACCGCCAGCGCGCCGTGGGCCAGGCCGTGCCCCCATTCGGGGTGGCCGTAGCCGAGGCCCAGCATGAGGAACTCATATTCGGGCTCGAAGACGACCTCCCGCGCGCCATGGCCGCCGCCCAGGGCCACCACCGCGCGCCGGCAGTGGCGCGTCCCCGGCCTCCAGTCGATCGTGACGCCGCAATCGGCGATCTCGGTGAGGCCCGTCGCGCCTGCCCCGTCCGGCGCCCAAACGGCCCGCCGATTCCAGGGGGCGCCGGCCGCGTCCTCGTTGCTATGGAAAAAGAAGCTTCCGCTCTCGAAATTACAGGGCGACCATATCCAATAGAACTGCGCCGGCGCCGGCGGGACGACCTCCTGAGGATCGCGGGCGCCCACAGGCCTCACGCCCCAGGAGCGGTCGCGGGTTCCGATGAAGCCGTCGACGCTCAGACGCTGGCCGTCCAGCTCGATCCAGCCGCGATATCGGCCGTTCTGGGTCAGGCGGGTATAGTCCAGGAAGGCGCGGGGGCCGTGGCGGCGGATGAACCTCGGCTCCTCGATGGGAAAATGCCGGCCCTCGAAGATGACGTCGGCCTTGATCCCGTGGTTGGGGGCGTCGACTTTCAGGCGCAGGCGCCGCAGCGGCTCGACGATCTCCAGGGCGATCGGGCCGACGGCGAGGTCCATGCGCTCCATGTGAAGCCAGCGGCTCGCGTGCAGGGCGGTCTGCACCCCGTCGCGAACCATGCAGAAACTGGCATCGGCGATGTTGAGGTGCGGATAGACCCCGAAGGCCAGGGCGAAGAAATCCTGCCCCTCGGCCCGATAGCCGTTGAAGAAATAGCGGTCGTAGAAGTTGCGGTCGGTTCCGCTATAGGCGACCGGCTCGCTGGTCTGGTGGATCGGAAAGTCGTCGCCCTTGGTCAAGGCCATGGTCGCCCCCTCGCCCGCGCGAGCCTAGGGTCTAAACACGGGCCAAGGCAACGATCACGGAGGGTCAATCATGCGCTGGGAGCGGCGGGACTGGATCAGGCCGGCGGCTGTGAGCGGCCTGATCTCCGTCGCCGCCGGCGCCTTCGCCGCCCACGGCGTCGCCGACCCCGCGGCCAAGGACTGGCTGAGGACAGGCGCGAATTACCAGGCGGTCCACGCCCTGGCGGTCTTCGCCTGCGCCGCCTTCACCGGAGCGGCCGCCCGGCGCGCGGCGTTCGCGCCGGCGCTCTTCCTGGGTGGAACGGTGCTGTTCAGCGGCTCTCTCTACGCCCTGGCCCTGGGCGCGCCCCGCTGGCTGGGCGCGGTCACCCCGCTCGGCGGCCTCATGTTCATGGCGGGCTGGGCGGTGTTGATCTGGGCGGCGGGCGGCGAACATGATTGAAGGGGTAGCGTTCCGGTCACCCGCGATCCGCGTCCGATTCCGCCGCGCCGATCGCAACTGACTCTCGGGTTTGAGCTTCAACGACCCAGACGCTACAAAGGGAGCGCGCCGCCGCGCCTCACGGCCGAGGCGGCAAGGAGGTTGAGATGGCGACCCATGAGCCGGTCGTCGAGCGTGAACTCGACGAACCCCACGCCGGGAAAAAGTCTTCACCCAAGATCCGTCTCGCAAAGGTCTCGGATTACGCGGCGCGGGTAAAAGACCTCAAGGAGCGCTTCCCGCGGATACTGGCTCGTCTTGCCGAGTGAGCCATGCTGGCTGACGGCCGACGCCGTCATCCGGGTGAACCAGGAGATGTTGGCGGGCACGGGCGAACCCCATGTGCTGATCAGTCGCGATCTGCTGGAGGCCGCTTGTAGTCGCCCCTACCACCACTGGGCGTTTGGAGGGATCGAGGATGTCGTCGCCCTCTCCGTGATCCTGTTGTTCGCAATCGCCGAAAATCATCCCTTCATCCAGGGAAACAAGAGGACGGCATTTGCCGCCATGGTCTTCTTCCTGGAACACAACGGTTTCCAGTTGACGTCCCCGGACGATCCCGCGCTTGCCGATACGTTGATCGCGGTCCTGGAGAAGCGGACGCCCCGCGAGGCTTTCGAAGAATCTCTCCGGCGTGTCGTGGCGTCGAGCGATAAACGGCCTTGGGGATGAGCCAGAACGCCGCCCAGCTCGACCAAGGCGCCTTCGGGACGTGTTCAGCGCTCGGCTGATCTCAGGGCCGCCCATCGCTTCAGCTGAGCCTCCAGGCGGGCGTGCAGGGAATCGTAGAGCGCCTGCTGCTGGCGGGTGGGCGGGGTGTCGGCGTCCTCCAGCCCGGCGGCGAAGGCCGCGTACTGCTCGTTGAGCATGCCGGGAAACGCCAGATTAGCCTCCGAGCCCTTCATGTTCACCTGCATGAGGTCGCCCTCGATCGAGTCGAGCTCACCGCTCGGCGGCGTGGAGGCCGGCCGGCCGCGCGCCGCGCGGATCTGATTGACCGCCTTGTGCAGGGCGTCGATGTCTTTCGCCGTCGCGACGGCCAGCGCCGTCTTGGCCTCGATGGCGGCCGCCTGACCCGCCACGCGCGGATCGGCGATGACGGTCAGGGGCGCCGTCCGGCTCTGTCCGGCGAGCGTCAAGCGGACCTGATAGCGCCCTGGCGCGACGATCGGGCCGCGCGGCGGTATCCCTGAGTAAAACGCGCCGGGGATGGGATCGGGATCGTCCATCCGCAGATCCCAGACCAGTCGGTTCATCCCCGCCTTGGCCGGAATGAGATCGTTGGGCACGATCTGGTCGGGCCATTCGGGGGGCTGGGCGAGCTTCTTGGTGGTGGTGCTGGAAAGATGGCGGATGACGCGCGCCTCCTTGTCCAGGATATCCAGGGTCACTTCGCCGGCCGGCGCGGGATCAAGGACATAGTCGATGATGGCGCCGGGAGGCGGGTTCTGGCCAACTGGGCGGCGCGTGTTGACCACGTCGGGATAATATCGCCGGATCGCC
>JACDGF010000351.1 GCA_013815405.1 Caulobacteraceae bacterium
GAGACGGCCGGGAACGGCGCCACGGCCCTCAACGCCCGGGCCGAAGGCGCCTGGCTGGAAACCATCGCCGCCCTCGATCCCCCCGCCAAGGCCCTGATGGCCCGCGCCGCCGAGGCGGGCGCCCTCGCCGCCCGCGGCTGGACCCGCACCCTGCGCCTGGCCCGCACCATCGCCGACCTGGAAGGGGCGAACGCGGTGCGCCGGGTCCATGTGGCCGAGGCGCTGATCTATCGACGGATCGCGCCGGCCAGCCAGGGGGTCGCCGAGGCGAGGGCGAGCGTCTACGGGTTGTGAGCGCGACGCCTATTTACAGGAAATGCGAATTTTCTGTATGACGTCGAGAGGAACCCCGATGAAGACCTATTCGACCTCGGACCTCGTCCGCGCCATCGGCGATGTCACCCACGCCGCCGTTACCGAGCCCGTTGTCATCACCCACCACGCCAAGCCGAGATACGTCCTGATGTCGATCGCGGCCTACGAACGTCTTGCCAAGAACGACCCGGATCCGCGCCGGGTCTACCGCGCCGGCGAGGCGCCGGCGGAACTGGCCGATCGGCTGCTCGCCGCCATCGATCAGACGATGGCGGGGTTGGAGCCGGACGATGGCGCTTGACCTGCCGGCCGTCGGCGCGGTCGTCGACTACCCCTATCTGTGGGCGCGCGAGCGGAATGCCGGCGAGACCGAAGGGCGCAAGGTTCGCCCCGCCTGTGTCGTCGTGAACCTATTGACCGCGTCCGACGAGCACCTCGTCGCGCTGCTGGCGATCACCAGCCGATCGCCCCTCACCCGCCGCCGTTCGCCGCCGGATCATGCTCGGCCGCGTGACTCGCGATCTTGGCCTCCACGGCCTGGATCACCGCCGCCTTGTCGACGTTCTTGCCCGGGCATTTGTGGGTGGTCTTGGGGTCTTCGCGGTGAAGGCGCACGCCGGAGGGCTGGAGGCCCAACACCTCGCATAGGGTCGCCATCGCCGCCACCGCGTTGGCCTGGACCGCCAGGCCGCGGCCGTCGGTGAACGACTCGACGGCGTAGTCGCCCAGCATTTCGATCCCGATCGCGACCTGGTTCCAGGATGGCGAATGCACACCGGGGACGGTCAGGGGCGTGAAGGCCCAGATCTGCCGGTCGTCGACGAAGAGGTGCGGGCCGCCGCTCCAGCCCTGGGTGTCGCGGTAAAAGGCCTCGAGGGACAGGATATGCTGCTGGGCGAGGCCGTCGGGGCGCTGGGCGAGCGAGGGGATGGCGGTGTTGTGAAGCACGATGAACGACGGCCGCCAGGCCGCCCATGTCAGGCCTTTGCAGTAGGTGTCGAAGTCTGCGGCGGTGAAACTCCTGTCGACGATCCCTTTCCAAGTCATGTCCGCCTCCCGTTCGCCGTGATCGGCCGGCGCCCAGCATCGCTGATTTATCGCCCATCCGCCATATCCCCGTAGGGGGCGGGGACGGGTCGGCGGATCGAAACGCCGCCTGGACGCTGGGCCCGACGCACGCCAAGCTCACGGGGCGGCGGCGCTTTGGCGGGCTTGGATCGAAGAGGATCTTCCATGACCGACGATGTCGGGATCCCGCCTGCGGAGTCCGCCGCCCCGGGGACCGCGAGGCGGCGCGCCCGGGACGTGGTCGCCGCGCTCGGCCGGCCCAAGGTGGGATTGATGCTGGCCCTGGGGTTTTCCTCGGGCCTGCCCTTCATGCTGATCGGCAACACCCTGGGGTTCTGGCTGGCGGAGGACGGCGTCAAGCTGGCGGTGATCGGCTTCCTGTCATGGATCACCCTGACCTATTCGGTGAAATTCCTTTGGGGCGCGGTCGTGGATCGCCTGCGCGCGCCCCTGCTCGGCCGCCTCGGGCGGCGGCGCGGCTGGATGGTCGCCACCCAGCTCGGCGTAGCCGCCGGCCTCCTCGGTATGGCGGCGGTAAATCCAGGGCGCCATCTGGGCCTGCTCACCCTGTTCGGGATCGTCACGGGAATCGCCGCCGCGGCTCAGGACACGGTGATCGACGCCTGGCGCATCGAGTCGGCCAAGGACGCCGATGAACTGGGCCTGCTGACGGCGGCCTATACCCTGGGCTACCGCGCGGCCCTGATCGCCACCGAGGCGCTCATCCTGCTGATCGCCAACGCCATCGGCTGGCCCCTATCCTACGCCCTCTACGGCGGGGCGATGATCGTCGGCGTCGTCGCCGCCCTGCTAGTCAAGGAACCCGCGCGGGCGGACGCGGTGATGGAGGCCAACGGCGCGGGCGCCAAGCGCCATCCCTTGACCAGCCTCCAGGACGCCGTGGTCGGCCCATTCATCGCCTTTTTCCGCACCCACGGCTTGGGCCTGGCCGCCCTGATGCTGGGGATGATCACCCTCTATCACCTGTGCGACTACATGCGCGGGCCGATGAGCAACCCCTATTACAAGGCGCTCGGGATCGACAAGCCGACCATCGCCTGGGTGCGCACCACTATCGGCCTGGGCGGCTCCCTGGCCGGGATCGCCCTGGGTGGCCTGGCCTCGCTTCGGCTGGGAAACGTCCGCACCTTGATCCTGGGCGCTGTCCTCCAGCCGATCGGCGTCGTCGCCTTCGCCCTGCTGGGATGGCACGGCGGCGACTACGCCCTGGTCTCCCTCGGCGGTTTCAAGCTGACCGCGTTCGCGGCGATCATGGCCTTCGACGCCTTCGCCATCGGCCTCTCCGGGGTGGCGCTGGTGGCCTATATGTCGACCCTGACCAGCCTGGGCTATACGGCCACCCAATATGCGCTCCTGACCTCGGCCCTCACCTGGACGGGCAAGACCCTCAAGGGCTTTTCCGGAACGATCGTGGAGCAGCTGCAGCACGGCCGAAGCCTGCTGGACGCCTACGCCCTCTTTTATCTCTTCTCCGCCGCCATCGGCCTGCCGGCCATCCTGCTGTGCCTCGTCCTGGCCATGCGCAGGCCGGCGCCCGCGATCCCGGCCTAGAGCAAACCCGTTAAGACGGAATCGTCTGAACGGGGATAATTTGCTCGAGAGTCAAAAGTGTGGAGCCTGATTCAGCGTTCGCATCTGTTCCGTGCAAACGCATCAGGCTCTAGCTCCCCAGGCAGACCACGGGGGCGACTCGCAGGTCGCGGCGCAGGTCGTCGGCCACCCGGCCGTAGTTCTCGACCGTGATCGGCTCGCCGACGGCGGCGGCCGGCGCCTTGACCCCGGCGGCGGCCAGGGCGGCCCTCAGGGCCTCCGGCGTGGTGGTGTAGAGGCGCCCGCGCCGGGGCGCCTGGGCGATGGTGACGCCGATCACCCGGCCGGCGC
>JACDGF010000352.1 GCA_013815405.1 Caulobacteraceae bacterium
CCCCAGGGCGATCAGGAGCATGGCGTTGTACCAGACGCCCGCCCGCGCCGCTGCGCGCCGATCGGCGCCGGCCAGGCGCGCGAGGTCGAAGATGAGGGCGGTGGCCAATGCGCAGGCCACGATGGGGCCGATGCGGACGCCCAGCGGCGTGTCGCCCAGCAGGCGGCGCCCCGACCAGATCCACCAGGCGATCATCGGCGGGTGGTCGTAGTATCCGAACGCGGGCGCCATCGACCAGAGCCGGTAGTAAGCCTCGTCCTCGGTGAGGTGCGCCGCGGCGCCGACCGTCAGGCGCAGCACGAACATCGCCGCGGCGACGCCGATCAAAACCCGCGGCGCCGCCCAGGGCTCGCCCGGTTCACCAGACGGCGACGGAAGTGCTGACATAGTTCCACGCGGCGCCGAAAAGCGCGCCCGCCGCGCCCGCCAGCCACCAGGCCGGCGTCAACCGATGGACCAGACCGGCGACGGCGACGTTGGCGATGAGGCCGATGGCGCACAGGCCGGCGAAGCGCAGGTAGCCGGTCAACAGGGCCGCCCCGGCGAGGCGACGGTCGCGATAAGTGACGGCGTTGTTGATCAGATAGTTCGAGGTCATCGCCGTGAGCGCCGCGATCAGCTGGGCGGCGGCGAACCTCGCCCCCAGGCCTTGGCAGAGGCGCAGGACGGCGAGGTGCACGATCAGGCCGCTGGCCCCCACCAGGCCGAACATCACGGCGCGCGGGGGAATGAGGTCGCCGGTCAGCCGGGCCATCACCAGAGAGAGATAGTCGGCCGCGACCCGCCCATCGAATTTGCTCTCGCCGGCCCGTCTTTGGGCGAAGTCGTAGGGCAGCTCCAGGATGCGCAGAGGCGCCGGCTGCGAGGCGATGATGTCGAACAGGATCTTGAACCCGTGGCTCGAGAGCCGGGGCGCCACCGCCTCGACGACATTCCGACGGACCATGAAAAAGCCGCTGACTGGATCGCTGACCTCGGTCTTGAGGACCCGGCGCGCCAGCCAAGCCGCCAGGCGGCTGCCCGCGCGCCGCATCGGCGAAAGCCCCAAGGCCACGGCGCCCGGGCGCAGATAGCGGCTGCCGATCACCAGATCGGCGCGATCGGCGCGAAGATGCTCCAGCATCGCGGGAAGCAGGGTCTCGTCGTGCTGCAGATCGGCGTCGATCACCGCGACGATGGGCGCGGAGGCGGCCATGATCCCTTCGACGACCGCGCCGGCCAAACCCCGCCGGCCGACGCGGCGCAGGCAGGAGACCCGTCCGTCGGCGGCGGCGATGGCCTTGACGACGCTGGCGGTTCCATCGGGCGAGTCGTCGTCCACGACGATGATCTGCCAGGCGACGCCCCCCAGCGTCCGGCCAAGCCTGGCGAGGAGAACGGGGACGTTGTCGCGTTCGTTGAAAGTCGGAATCACGACCGTCAGCACGTACGCCGCGGCCGGACCCTCCGCTACGCCGACGGGGTGAGGACCGGCCGCCGCCAAGACAGTCTTCACGTCCATCCTCGGAATCAGGCTCCTCGACGCCTGCGGGGATCGAGGCGCTCGCAAGGGGATGTATCCGCCTGGGCCCCGATCCCCTAGTCTTGCGTCATGCGGCGGACTATCACCGACGGCGGGCGATGAAGCCGCGCGACGAGATCCTCGTGGACGCGCGCGGACACCGCTGCCCCGTGCCGACCTTGAAGCTGAGGCGGGCCCTGGAGTTCGCTCCCGCCGGCGCGACGCTCCGCCTGCTGGCCGACGACCCCCTGGCCAGGATCGATGTGCCGCATTTCGCCGCCGAGGCCGGCGTGGAGGTGCTGGCCCTGGAGGTGGAAGGGACGGTGATCAGCATCCTGGTACGCAACCCCGCCCAAAAAGGCCGCGGCGCGCCGTTGGGGGAACGACGCGCCGCCAGGATGATCTTGCCTTCGTCCTGATTGACCGGCGGACCGCAACGAGGGACGGGAGAGCGCGGCCGACGAATCAACATCGCCAATTTGAGAGAGACCATCTGAACCGGGGATGAACGAAACTAGAGCGCGCCAGCCGCTTTCAGGCTTTCGATTTCATCGAGCGAAAAACCCCAATCGCCCAAGGCGGCGACGTTGTCGGCCCCGACGGCCGGCGGCGGGCCGGCGACCGCGCCGGCCGTCACCGAAAAGCGAGGCGCGGGCGCGGGCTGGACGACCCCCGCCAGTTCGATGAAAGTTTCGCGCGCGACGTTGTGGGGATGCCCGGGCGCCTCGTCCAGGGTGAGGACCGGAGCGAAGCAGACGTCGCTGGCGTCCATGATCGCGCACCAGTCGTCTCGGGTCTTGAGCGCGATCACCGCCGCCAATCGTTCGCGCAGGGCCGGCCACTGGCTTCGATCCATCTGGGCTTTGAAGCCCGGATCGGAAATCCCGGTCTTCTCGAGCAGCAGGGCGTAGAACTGGGGCTCGATGGAGGCGATCGATATCCACCGGCCGTCGGCGCAGCGATAGGTGTCGTAGAAGTGGGCGCCTCCGTCGAGCAGGTTCGAACGCCGGTCTTTCACCCACATCCCGGAGGCCTTGAAGCCGTAGAACATCGCCATCAGCGAGGCGGCGCCGTCGCTCATGGCGCAGTCGATGACCTGACCCTGGCCGGTGGCGCGGGCATGGATCACTCCGGCGAGCAGGCCGAACGCCAGATAGAGCGCCCCGCCGCCGAAGTCGCCGACCAGGTTGAGCGGCGGAACAGGCTTATCCTCCATGCCGATGGCGTGCAGGGCGCCGCTGATGGCGATATAGTTCATGTCGTGGCCGGCCGCCTTGGCGAACGGCCCGGTCTGACCCCAGCCGGTCATGCGCCCGTAGACGAGGGCGGGGTTGCGCGCCAGCGCGACCTCCGGCCCCAGGCCCAGGCGCTCCATCACGCCGGGTCGAAACCCTTCGAAGACCGCGTCGGCGGTTTCCATTAGCTTGAGGCAGGCCTCCACGGAAGCCGGCGATTTCAGATCCATCGCGACCGATCTGCGCCCGCGCGCGGTGACGTCGGACGGGCGGCCCCCGGCGGCGCCCTTGCGATCGATCCGCACCACGTCGGCGCCGAGGTCCGACAGCAGCATGCCGCAGAACGGCCCCGGCCCAATGCCGGCGAATTCGAGCACCTTCAGTCCCGATAGCGGCCCTTGACCCATGGCGTGGTCCCCTCTCGCAGCGCTCTATTCGGCCGTTGCCGCGTGGTCGCGCAAGCCCCGGCGGACCGACGGCGCCCTGTCAACGCAAAGTAGAAATGTCCCCCGATTCCCCCAAGTAGGAATGTCCCCTGGGT
>JACDGF010000353.1 GCA_013815405.1 Caulobacteraceae bacterium
GACCGCGGCCTGCGGATTCCTCGTGGCCAAGGCGCACAGCGACCGCGTCGCGGCCCCGATCGCGGGGCGGGACCTGGGCGTGGTGAGCGTCGAAGGCTGGGTGGTGGATGTCGGCACGCCGAGCGAACGCGGCGAGCGGCTGCTGATCGCCCCGGTGCGGATCGCGCGCCTGGCGCCGGAGGACACGCCGGGGCGTATCCGCATCGTCGTCCCGTCCGCGCACGGGCCCGACGGCATACCGGCGCCCGGCACGCCGATCCGCGTCGCCACCCTTCTGGACCCGCCGCCCGGGCCGGCGGCGCCTGGGGTCTACGACTTCGCGCGCGACGCCTGGTTCGAAGGCATCGGAGGGGTCGGGCTGGCCATGCGCCAGCCGGTCATCGTCGCGTTGGAGCGGCCGCCCTGGGGCGTTCGCCTGGAAATGGCGGTCAACGCCCTACGCTGGTCGGTGGCGCGCAAATTGGCGGCGAACATTCGCGCCGTCATGGGCGAGCGGGATGGAGGGGCCGCCGGATTGGCCGTGGCGGTGACCACCAGTCACCAGGACTGGCTGGCGCCCGAGCATCGCGACAATCTGCGCGGTTCGGGGCTGGCGCATATGCTGGCCATCGCCGGATTGCACACCGCGGCCCTGAGCGGATTTGCCTTCTTCGCGTTCAGGTTCGGCATCGCCGCGTGGCCCTGGCTCGCGGTGCGCGTCCCGGGCAAGAAGGTCGCCGCGGCGGCGGCCTTGGTGGTCGTGGCCGCCTATCTCGTCCTTTCCGGCGCCCATCCGCCCGCGCGCCGGGCCGCGATCACCGCCAGCGTCGCCTTCTTCGCCATCCTGGTCGACCGGCGCGCCGTCAGCCTCCATTCCCTGGCTCTGGCGGCGTTGATCATTCTGATCACCGAACCGGAGGTCGTCCTCGCGCCGGGCTTCGAGATGTCGTTCTGCGCCACGGCGTCCCTGATCGTCCTGGCCGAGTTCTGGCGCCATCGCCACGCGCCGGTCGGCCTCGCGTGGCCGCTGGCCCTGGTTCAGAAAACCCGGGACTGGACCTTGGCCATGCTGATGGTGAGCTTCGTGGCCGGAGCGGCCACCGGGCCTTTCGCCATCCAGCACTTCAACCGCGTCGCCAACTATGGGGTATTCGCCAACCTCACCGCCGATTTCCTGGCCAGCGCGGTGCTCATGCCCACCCTCGGCTTCAGCCTGTTGGCGCAGGCCGTCGGATTGGGCCCCTCGGTGGCGGCGCCCGTGTTCTGGGTGGCGGGTTGGGCCGCCCGTGGCGTCATCTATCTGGGGCACGTCTTCGCCGTCGCCCCCGGCGCGTCGATGGTCATGCCCAGCGCTCCCCAGGTCGCCCTGGCGCTATCCTACCTGGGAATAGTCTTCGCCTGTCTCTGGCGGGGCCGCCTGCGCTGGATCGGGGTCGCCTTGTCGGCGGCGGTGGCCGTGTGGCCCAGGCCCGCCCCGCCGGTGGCGTGGATCGCCGCCGACGGCAAGGACGCCGCGATCGTGGTCGATGGCCGGGAAGTCCCGATGAAGCCCGGCCAGGGGCTCTACGCCACCCAGCTTTGGGCTCAGCACCGCGGCTTCACCCTGGCCGCCGATATCGAAGCCGCGTCGGCCGCCCAGCGGGCGGCCTTCGATTGCGACCGCGAGGGATGCGTTCCCCTCGGCGATCATCGGCCGGCGATCGGCGCCTGGTGGACCAAACGGTGGCCGAGCGCCGCGCGCTTCGAGGAGCTCTGCGCTCGCAGCGACATCTTGATCCTTCGGGCCGCCTCGCCGCCTCCAGCCGCGTGCCGGGAGATCCTCGTTCTCGATCGCGCGGCCTTCGAGAGAGGTGGCGCGGCCGAGGTGTTCGCGACCAGGCGGGGCTGGCGGATCGACTGGGCGCAACCCCTGCGCGGCGAGCGGCCCTGGAGCGTCAATGGTAGCGGCGGATGAGCCCGACGAGCTTGCCTTGGACCTCGATCTGGTCCGGGCCGAAAATCCGGGTCTCGTAGGCCGGGTTCGCTGCTTCCAGGGCGATGGACGCCCCCTTGCGCCGAAGACGCTTGAGGGTCGCCTCTTCGCCCATCACAAGGGCAACGACGATCTCTCCGGAATTGGCGGTGTTCGCCTTGCGCACGACCACGAAGTCCCCTTCCAGGATGCCCGCCTGGATCATCGAGTCGCCCTGCACCTCCAGGACATAGTGCTCCCCGGCCCCGAGCATCGACTGAGGCACGCAAAGGCGGTCGCGTTCATGCTGGATGGCCTCGATCGGCGTGCCGGCGGCGATCCGACCCAGCACCGGGAGCTCCTGGACATCGTTGGCGGCGATGGCGGGAGCGGAAGCGGTCTCGACCACCCGCGGGCGAAACGCGCCTCGCCCGGCCGGCGGGGCGACGGCCGTCGCCTGCTGCGGCAGCTTGGTGACTTCCAGGGCGCGCGCGCGATGCGGCAGGCGGCGCAGGAACCCCCGCTCTTCCAGGGCGGTGATCAGACGGTGGATTCCGGATTTGGACGCCAGGTTCAGCGCCTCCTTCATCTCGTCGAAGGACGGCGAGACTCCGGTCTCCTTGATCCGCTCATGAATGAACATCAGCAGTTCATGTTGTTTGCGTGTAAGCATAGCCGCCTCTTACGGGTTCGAGCCCGACCGGAACAAATCAAAAACGTCGCCGATGTTCTCCGAGTGTTCTTCGAAGAAGTCAAGTCGAGCTTTCGGCGGTCGAGAGAAGGGCCCTGGTCGCCTCCTCGACATCCTCTTGGCGCATCAGGCTTTCGCCCACCAGCATGGCGGTCGCCCCGGCGCGCGCCAGGCGGGTGGCGTCCTGGCTGGTGAAGATGCCGCTTTCGCTTATGAACAGGGTGTTTGCGGGGATATATTCAGCCAGCCGCTCGGTCACCCCAAGGTCGGTCGAAAAGGTGTGGAGATCGCGATTGTTGATCCCGATCAGGCGAGCCCCGAGTTTGGCCGCGCGGCCCACCTCGCGTTCGTCATGGGCCTCGACCAAGGCGTCCATGCCCAGCCGCGCCGCCTCGGCCATCAGATCGATCGCCAGCGAATCCTCGGCGATGGCGAGAATCACCAGGATCGCGTCGGCTCCGAGCGCCCGTGATTCGGCGACCTGCCAGGGGTCGACCAGGAATTCCTTGCGCAGGCAGGGCAGGGCCGTGGCTTCCCGCGCCGCGATGAGGTCCGCATCCTCGCCTTGGAAGCTGGGCTGGTCGGTCAGGATGGAAAGGCACGTGGCGCCGCCCCGCTCGTAGGCGCGCGCCAGGGTGGGGGGGTCGAAAG
>JACDGF010000354.1 GCA_013815405.1 Caulobacteraceae bacterium
GCGCGGGGGCGCGCGGGATGGATCACCAGCGCCGCCTGGGTCGGCGGGCGCCGGTCGATGGGCCTAAGCTTCAATCGTCGCCGTTTTCGTCGATGGCCGGCTCGTAGAGCTGCACGGGCTGGGCCGGCATGATGGTGGAGATGGCGTGCTTATAGACCAGCTGCGCCTGGCCGTCCCGGCGCAGGAGGACGCAGAAATTATCGAACCAGCTGACCACCCCCTGCAGCTTGACCCCGTTCACCAGGAAGATGGTCAGGGGCGTCCGCGCCCGGCGCACGGCGTTGAGGAAGGTGTCCTGCAGGTTCGACTTCTTGTCGCTCGACACGGGTTTGATCGCCCTTCTGGTTCTTGATTGGCGGAGTTTCGCCGGCGGCGCGCCGCGCCTCGTCGATATAGAGTTGGCGCAGGCGTTTCGCCAGCGGGCCGGGCTCGCCGTTCCCCAGCACGGCCCCGTCCACCCGCACGACCGGCAGGACCAGAGTCCCGGCCCCGGTAATGAAGGCCTCGCGCGCGCCCTTGGCCTCCTCCGCCGTGAACCCCCGCTCGTCGACGGTCAGGCCCGCCTCCTCCGCCAGGGCCAGGAGGGACTTGCGGGTGATCCCGCGCAGGATGTTGGCCTGGATGTTCCGGGTCCTCAGGCTCCCGGCCGCATCGACGATCCAGGCGTTGCTGGCCGCCCCCTCGGTGACCAGGCCCATCTTGTCGACGAACCAGGCCTCGGCCGCGCCCGCCTCCCGGGCCGCCTGCCGGGCGAGGACGTTGGGCAAGAGGGCGATGGACTTGATGTCGCAGCGGCCCCAGCGGTTTTCCGGCACGGTGATCACCGCCACCCCCTTGGCCGCCCGGGCCTCGGCCGCCGCCAGGTCGATCCGCTTGGCGGTCACCACCATGGCGGGGGCCGCCGGCGGGTCGGGGAAGGCGTGATCGCGCGGGGCCACGCCCCGGGTGACCTGCAGATAGACCAGCCCATCCTTCACCCGGTTGCGGCGCACGGTTTCGCCGAGCACGATCGCCAGCGCCTCGCGGCTCATCGGCTGGTCGATCCGCAGCTCGGCCAGGCTCCGCGCCAGCCGCTCGAAATGCCCCGCCGCATCGGCCAGCCGCCCGTCGAACACCGCCCACACCTCATAGACCCCGTCGGCCAGCTGATAGCCCCGGTCCTCGATGTGGACGCGGGCCTCCGCGTGCCTCACGAAGCGGCCGTTGAGGTAGGCGATGCGGGGCATCAGGGCCGCAACTCCAACATTCGATCTCCCACCTGCTCGTTGGGGTGATTCCTGAATCCGCCTTATCCCCTTCACCGTCTAAGCCCGAACTGGTGGGGGTGGAAATCACCGCCTCGGCCGACGGCCGGCGCGCCCTCTTCCGCGACCGTCATGACCGGCCGTCCGCGCCGGCCATCCATGCCCCCATCGCCGCAATGGCCGCGCCCCGCGCGGCCACCCCCACGCAAGGTGGGTGGGCGGTTGCCCGCTATCCAATCTAAGCCGCCGGCCTGCGTCAAGGCGCTGAAACAGCGAGGGAAATCCCCGGGGCCGTAACTCCTCACCCTCCCATGGCCGCGCCATGGGCCCCCCTCTCTCTCCCTTCGGAGGGGTGTTTTAAGAGGCGCGCCTGAACGAAGTTGTGTGCCTGCTGTAGTCCGAAGAGTGGGTGAGGGGCCAGCGCGGGACGGCGGGATCGGCGATGAGGCCCGATGCCGGCGAAAAAACCCATTGTCATACAAAGAGTTGGCGGTCATTCTCAGATCGGCGGCAAGATCGGCGAAGCGCTGGCGCGGGCTGCGGTTTTCCAATATATTTTCAATCGGTTGCCCGTATTCAGGATCGGCGGGAAAGCACGACGCTCATGACCCTCGCCGAAACACCCGGTCGGATCGAACCGTGCCTTCTCGACGAAATCGAGCCCCGGATCGTGGACCGCGTCGCCGCCATATCGAGCGCATCCCAAGCCCTCGGCGCCCGCCTGCATCCGCGCTCCGCCGGGAGCCTCGCGGAGCTGGCCCGCGTCATGAATTGCTACTACTCGAACCTCATCGAGGGCCATAATACGACCCCGCGAGAGATCGAGCGGGCGCTCCACGACCGGCTCGACGTCACGGAGGATCGGCGCAATCTTCAACTGGAGGCGCGCGCCCACATCCGGCTCCAACGCGAAATCGATCGCCAATTCGCCGCCGGCGCCCTGCCCGAGCCCGCCTCGATCGCGTTCGTTCGCTGGCTGCACCGATCGTTCTATGAAGGGGCGCCCGAGGCGATGCTCGACGTTCCCGGCGCGGGGGGGCGCATCGTGCGCATGGTCCCTGGCGAGTTTCGGCATGACGCGAATCACGAGGTAAGCGTCGGTCGGCACGCACCGCCATCCCCCGCGAGCGTCGTCGCGTTCATGGAGCATTTCGAACGGCGCTACCGCTTCGAGCCCATGGGCGCCGGGTCGCGGATCACGGCGATCGCCGCCGCGCACCACCGCCTCAATTACATCCACCCGTTCCTCGACGGGAACGGTCGTGTCAGCCGCCTCATGAGCCATGCGATGGCGCTCCAGGCGGGAATCGGCGCTCATGGCCTCTGGTCGATTTCACGCGGCCTGGCTCGCGGCCTGGAAAGCCGGGAAGACTACAAGCGAATGATGGACAACGCCGATACGCCGCGCCGGGGCGATCTTGATGGGCGCGTGAACCTCTCGCGCGCCGCGCTGGCGGAATTCACCGCCTGGTTCCTGGAGGTCTGCCTCGATCAGATCACCTTCATGGCCGGCCTCCTCGAACTCGAGACCCTGATCGCCCGGCTCCAGCTCTATGTTCGGCGACGTGGCCTCGAGGCCCAAGCCATTCCTCTGTTGGAGCAAACCCTTCTTCGCGGTGAAATCCGGCGCGGGGACGCCACGCGCATCACCGGCTTGCGGGAACGATCCGCTCGGGACCTGCTCGCCGGCCTGGTGAAGGACGGCATTCTCGGCTCCGAGACCCCCAAGGGCCCGGTGTCGCTCCGCTTTCCGCTGCACGCCGTGGAGATACTCTTCCCCAACCTCTACCCCGAGACTTGAAGAGGGTATCGCGAGACACCCTGGCGCACCCTGACACCTCTCCCGTAGGGAGAGGGAGGGGCCCATGGCGAAGCCATGGGACGGTGAGGGGTTACAATTGACGTGACCCCCTGAAACTCCTCCAGGAATAAGTAGAGTCCGGCCCAACGGAAAGGGACGGACCGATGAGGAAGTCGAGATTCAGCGAGGAGCAGATCATCGCCATCCTGCGCGAGCAGGAGGCG
>JACDGF010000355.1 GCA_013815405.1 Caulobacteraceae bacterium
CGCCGCGTCGTAGCCGAGCTGGGTCAGGGCATACGTCAGGCCCCCGCTGGCGAAGCTGGTCTGCGTCGGGCGGCCCTGCGTGTCATAGGCCTGGGCCCGCTGCTCGAGGGTCGCGAAGGCCGGCCAATCGAAATTGGACTGGCTCGCCACCGTGCCGCGTTCGACCAGGGTCGCCTGGCCGTCCAGGTTGTAGGTGTAGCGCAGGGCGGGGAATTTCAGAGGGCCGGCGCCGTCCGGGTCGGGGCCGACCACACCGGTGAGTTGGCGGGCGGGGTCGTAACGGTATCGGCTGGTCTGGGCGGCGCCGAGCGGGCCTTGCACGGTGAGCCGGTTGCCGACCGCGTCGTAGGTGAGCGACGTCGTCGCCGTCAGCGCGCCGTCGCCCGATCCCGCGGAGGCGGAGGTGACCGCCAGGTTGTTGGCCACGCCGGAGGTTCCATAGGCCAGGGTTCCGGTCACCTCGTCCGCCAGGCCCGCGCAGGCGGCGCGGGTCTGGCAAGCCGAGGTTCCGGTGAGCTTGTAGATCGGCGTCGCGGCCCGGACGACGAGGCCGGAGCTGTCCTTGTACCAGGCGTAGAGCAGGGTGTAGCTCAGGCGCGTCACCGGGCGCGGCGAGCCGGCGGTCGGGATCGGCCCGGAGATGGTCAGCGGAACGCCATAGACCGGGTCATAGTCATAGTGGGTGTCGCCGCCGTTGGCGTCGAAGGTGACGTTGGGCTTGTTGCACTTGGCCGGCTGTGTGCAGGTCGGGTCGAAGGCGGCGGTGGTGACGATATTGGCGAGCGGCGATCCTGGCTTGGCCACCCGGGTCACCTTGGTGATGTTGCCGCGCGGGTTGTAGACGTATTGGATCTGGTCGCCCTCGGGGCGAGTGACGTTGTTCAGCCGCCCAAGCGAGTCATAGCCGAAGATCGTCTTTCGACCCAAAGCGTCGGTGTCGCTGGATAGCTGGTCGCTTGTGACGTCACCGGTCGTGATCCGGTTGTTGGACAAGGGGTCGGTCACGATCGTGGTCGCGGTCGTCCCGACGACGGAATAGTCGTAGCGCCAGGTGCCGACGCCGTTGGAAACCGAGGCCACCCGGCCGTCGCCGTTGTAGGCGATCGTGGTGGTGTCGCTCGCGCTGGACGGGCGCTTCACGCCGGTGATCCGCGCTCCCGAATAGGTATAGCGCGTGACCCGGGCCAGGGCGTCGGTGACCGTGGTGGTCGTCGGCGGCCCGGCGGTCGTGGCGTAGGCGGCGCTCGGCCAGGGGGTGGAAAAACCCGAACAGCTGTTGGCGGCCGGGTCGCAATAGTCGATAGCGTTGTTGATGCCGGTGGCGCTGGTCACGGTCGTCCAGTCGACCAGGTCGGCCGTGGTCTCCGGTGAGTTCGACTTGTAGGTCAGCTTGAGCTGATATCCGGCGTTGTTGTTCGCCGACTGGACGCGGCTGGCGGTCACCATCGTTCCGGGGCAGGTGGTCATGCAGACGCTGACGGTCTGATAGGTGTAGGTGAGCTTGTGGCCGTCCGGCCAGGTCACGCTGGTTGGCCGCCCGCCGGTGGCGAAGGTCGGCGGGGCGTAGGGGCCGCCGAGGGCCACGGAAAACACCACCACCGCCCCCGCGCCCGTGGTGTAGGTATAGGTCTTGGCCGCCGCGTTGAAGGTGAGGGTCGATTGCTGACCCTGGGCGGGGACATAGACGCCGCCGGTCAGGGTGAAGCTCTCGGATCGGCCGCCGAAGCTGACGGTGTAGGTCGGGTCGGCGTTGGTGATCGAGCCGATCAGGTTGTCCGTCCAGCCCGCGCCGAAGAAGGTCCGGACGTAGGACAGGCCCTCCGCCCCGGCGGGGCCGATCGACACGTCCCGGGTCGAGACGGTGAAGGCGCCGGTGACCACGTCGACCCCGTTGGCGTCGACCGCCGAATGGATCGGCGGCGGCTGGCCGATCATGCCCTGGGCGCGCGCGAGGCATGGGACCAGCGATCCCGCACAGAAAAGCGCGAGGGCGCCGGCGCCGCCTCGGAACCGTCTGCTGACCGCCCCCATTGCTCTTCCCCAATCTCCGCATCGGCGGAAATCATCGAAAGCCTATTGCCAAATCCCGCCTTTGGTCAATTGTATTCGCCAGTATTCGTCTGACTTTGGGTCAGCGGCCGGGAGGCGGCGATGAGCGGGGCGATATCGCGGTTGGCATGGGCGTTTGTCGCGCTGGCGAGCCTCCTGGCGAGCGGATCCTGTCTCGCGGGGACGATCACCTACACCTATGACGCCCTGGGCCGGGTGATCTCGGCGCACTACGCCGACGGGACCTCGGAAACCTACAGCTACGACGCCGCCGGCAACCGCACCCAGAGCGTCATCGGCGCCGCCATCACGCCGACGGCCGGCCCCGCCAGCGCGGCCATCACCTTCAATTCGACCGACAATCCGGTGACCTTGAACGTCACCGGCGCGGTGGCGACCGGCGTCGCGGTCTCCTCGCCGCCCAGCCATGGGACAGCCACGGCGAGGGGAACCTACATCTTCTACGCGCCGAACGCGGGCTATTCCGGCGGCGACAGCTTCGCCTACACAGCCAGCAACGCCGCGGGGACTTCCGCGCCGGCGACCGTCACCGTCACCATGGTCCTCGCCGCCTCGATCACCGGAGGGACGATCAGCGCCAGCGGGCCTTCCTCCAGCCACACCTTCCCCGCCAACGCCGTCACCGCCACAGGCGGCAGCGGATCCTATAGCTATCTCTGGTCGGAAACCGACGACGGGATCGGAACCTGGACATCCGGCGGGACCGGCGCGAGCTTCGCGCCGAGCGTGAGCGGCGTTCCCGGAGGCGACGACAGCTTCAGCCGGGCGAACTACAGCTGCACGGTCACCGACACGGTGACCCACGCCACGGTCACCTCCAACGTCACGATCTACAAGTGGATCAATACAGGGTGAAGCGCCGCCCTCAATAACACAGCGCCTCGCCGCCCTCATGGGCGATCTCCGCGCCCAGCCTCAGGCCCAGGGCGCGCGCCGCCGCTTCGCCGTCGGCCTCGCCGACGTCGGCCTCGCCATGACGGCGGAACCGCCGGGCGCCGTCGGGCGTCAGGGCTTCGACGACGAGGCGAAGCCGGGCGCCCTCGATCATCGCATAGGCGCCGATGGCGGTGCGGCACGAGCCCTCCAGCGCTTCCAGGGCCCCGCGTTCGGCGGCGACGGCCAAGGTCGTGGGCCCGTGCCGCAAGGCCTCCAGCCAGGGGGCCCGGGCATCCTCGGCGCGGGTCTGGAT
>JACDGF010000010.1 GCA_013815405.1 Caulobacteraceae bacterium
GGCCAAGGGCGACGAGCCGGTCCAGGAAGGCTTGGTGATTGGGGGAGCGGACGTCGAACACCTCCACCGGACGCGAGGTGCAGAGCGCCTCGGACACCATGGAGACGCTGTCGCCGCTTACCACCAGGAGATCGGCCGAGGCCAGGATTCCGCGATAGGGGTTTTCACTCTCCAGATCCCACACCAAGACCCGCGGGTCGTTCTTGAACGCATCTCGCAGGAGGGCGACGATCGACGGCGGCGTGCGACGCGAGGGAGAGATCGCCAGGGCCGCGCCGGCTTCGGCGCGCAGCCGCTCCAGGCCGGCAAGCAGCCTTCGCCCGTCCTCCAGGGTAAAGACTTGGCGCTGGGTCGTGCCGCCGATCATCACCCCCGCCAAGGGACGCCCCAGCGGCGCCAGCCGGCCCCGCCACACCCGCGCGGCCTCGGCCAGATTGGTCGGGGTGAGGTCATGCAGGGCGGTGGCGACCTTGAGCACTTTAGGGCCGGCGGGGATGGGGTCGTGTTCCATGGCGACGATCAGATCGAAGGCGTTGGCGCGCCAGCGCGGGTCCTGAACGTGGACGGTGACCGTCCGGCCGCCGCTGGCCTTGCGCACCGCGATCGACGTCGCCGCCGATCGGCGCCCGCAGGTAACCAGGAGATCGGGCCACGGCGGCGCCAGACGATCCGCCGTCGCGCCACCGGCCCAAGGCGCGGCGAATCGGCCGCCCACGGTCTTTTCGATCACGGCATCCGCCACCGCTTCGGCGAGGCCACGCGCCTGGGCTCGCATGCCGCTTTCTCCGGTGGTAACCGCCCAGGCGATGATCGGCGTGTGCGGCGCTCGCATGGCGCGCACAATATGGCGCCGGCTGCAGGACTCGAACCCGCGACCTTCGCTTTACAAAAGCGCTGCTCTACCAACTGAGCTAAGCCGGCCCGGCGTGTGGGTTATGCCACGGAGCTCGGGTTGGGGAAATCCGCCGGCTTGGCCTATATGCCGGCCCCATGCCCCGGATCCTGATCACCTCCGCCTTGCCGTACATCAACGGGGTCAAGCATCTGGGCACCCTGGCAGGCTCCATGTTGCCGGCGGATGTCTATGCGCGCTTCCAAAGGGCGCGGGGCCATGAGGTGCTCTATGTCTGCGCCACCGACGAGCACGGCACGCCGGCGGAACTGGCGGCGGCGGAAGCGGGGCAGGACGTCTTCACCTACTGCGAGGAACAGCACCGCGCGCAGCGCGACATCGGGCGCCGGTTCGGCCTGTCCTGGGACTGGTTCGGCCGCTCGTCCTCGCCCCAGAACGCCCGGCTGACCCAGCACCTTGCCGAGGTGCTGGAAGACAACCGCCTGATCGAAGAGCGCCTCGACACCCTGCTCTATTCGATCGACGACCACCGTTTCCTGCCCGACCGCTATATCGAGGGGACCTGCCCGGTTTGCGGCTACGGCCAGGCGCGCGGCGATCAATGCGACAACTGCAATTCGCTGCTAGACCCGATGGACCTGAAGGATCCCTATTCGGCGGTTTCGGGCTCGCGCAACCTTGAGGCGCGGGAGACGCGCCATCTTTATCTGCTGCAGAGCCGGATGCAGGGGCCGATCCGCGCCTGGGTGGACGCCAAGAGCGAATGGCCGATGCTGGCGCGCTCCATCGCCCACAAACATCTCGACGAGGGCCTGATCGACCGGGGCATCACCCGGGATCTTGCCTGGGGCGTGCCGGTGCTGCGCGGCGGCCGGCCCCGGCCGGGCTTCGAAGCCAAGGTGTTCTATGTCTGGTTCGACGCGCCGATCGAATATATCGGCGCCACCCAGGAATGGGCCGACGCCGGCGGCGGCGATTGGCGGCGCTGGTGGCGCACGGACGCCGGCGCCGAGGATGTCCGCTATGTCCAGTTCATGGGCAAGGACAACGTCGCCTTCCATGCGGTGAGTTTCCCCGCCACCCTCTTGGGCTCGGGCGAGCCGTGGAAGACCGTCGACACCCTCAAGGCCTTCAACTGGCTCAACTGGTACGGGGAGCCGTTTTCAACCTCGCATCGGCGCGGCGTGTTCCTGGACACCGCCCTGGAGATCCTGCCGCCGGATTGCTGGCGCTGGTATCTGACGGCCAACAGTCCCGAACACTCCGACGCCGCCTTCACCTGGGAGCAGCTCACCGCCTCGGTCAACCGCGACCTCGCCGACGTGCTGGGCAACTTCGTCAACCGGATCCTGAAATTCTGCGAGGCGCGCTTCGACGGCGCCGTCCCGGCCGACGGCGAGCCAAGCGCGTTGGAGCACAAACTTTATGCGGATGTGTCGGTCCGGCTCGCCGACCTCACCGCCCAGTTCGAGGCGATCGAGGCGCGCAAGGCGGCCCAGGCCCTGCGCGGCCTGTGGGCGGCTGGCAACGAATATCTCCAGGCGGCGGCGCCGTGGACCGCGATCAAGACCGACCAGGCGCGGGCGGCGGTGATCATGCGCACGGCGCTCAATCTGGCCGCCCTCTACGCCCGGGTCAGCGCCCCGGTGATCCCTTTCGCGGCCGAAACCATCACCCTGGCGCTCGGCGACGCATGGCCGCCAAGCTGGCCTTCGCTGGACGCCAGGGCCGAACTCGATCGGCTGGCGCCGGGAAGCCGGGTCACCGTTCCGGAGGTTCTGTTCAGAAAGATCGAGGAGGCCGATGTGGCTGCCTGGGCCGAACGGTTCGGCGGGGTGCCCAGACCGGCCAGATCGCGCGACCCCCGCCAGATCATCTGACCGGCCACATAGAAGACGATCACCAGCCCCAGATAGCCCAGCCACGGCGCCCGGTGCAGGAGCCTCGCGATCCAAACCGCCGCCAGGCCGGTCAAGGCGATCGACAGGACCAGCCCGAACACCAGCACTTCGGGGTATTCCCGCGCCGCCCCGGCGACGGCCAGGACATTGTCCAGGGACATGGAAATGTCGGCGACGAGAATCTGGGCGAAGGCCCGCAGGAGGGTCTTGGGCCTGGGGTCCGGCGGCGCGGGACGGCCCTGCAGGACCGCTTCGGCGATCGCGTCCCGCGCATGGTCCCGCGCCCTAAGGTCGCGCCAGGCCCGCCAGCCGACCCACAGCAGCAGCAGGCCGCCGGCCAGCAGCAGGCCGGTCAGTTTCAGGAGCTGCACGGCGATCAGGGCGAAGCCGCTCAACATGATCACGGCCGCCCCGAGGCCCAGCACGATGGCCCGGCGCTGCCTCGCGCGTGGCAGCCCGGCGGCGGCTAAGCCGATGGCGACCGCGTTGTCCCCGGCCAGGGTGAGGTCGATCAGCACCACCTGGATGAAAACGCTAAGGGGACCCGCCCAGTGATCGGGGAATCCGACCATCAAGGCGCCGACCCCGCCCTTGATCGACTCGCCTCGTAAAGCGCCACGACCGCCGCAGCCGCGACGTTGAGGCTTTCGAATCCTCCGGGCATGGGGATGCGCGCCAGAGCGTCGCAATGCTCCCGCACCAGGCGACGAATGCCCTCGCCTTCCGAGCCCATCACCAGCACGGCGGGCGAGCCGTCGAGGACGTCCGCGAGCGCGTCCGTCGCCGCGCTGTCTAGCCCCACCGCCCGCCAGCCCATGCGCTCGAGCCGCTCCAATGCCCGGGAAAGATTGACCTCGCGGGCGTGGGCGATACTGTCCACCGCGCCCGCGGCGGCCTTGGCCAAAGCGCCTGCCAGGGCCGGCGCGTGACGATCCTGCAGGATGATGCCCCGCGCGCCGAAGGCCGCGGCGGCGCGGAAGATCGCGCCGACGTTCTGGGGGTCGGTGACCTGGTCGAGCATCAGCAGAAACCCCTCCGCCGGCTTGGCGAGGGCCTCCAGGGGCAGGGGATCGAGCGCCGGGATTCGCAGGGCCACGCCTTGGTGAACGGAGCCTGGGGGGACCAGCCGGGTGATCGCGGCGCTCTCGGCGATCTCCACCGCGTGACAGTCGCCATACCGCTCGGCCAGGAGCCGCGCGCGATCGGGAGTCGCCGCCAGCCGCTTGACGGATGCCCGGGCGGGGTTGTTCAGGGCGGCGAGGACCGCGTGCCACCCCCAAAGCCATTCGGCGGGATCGTCTCCTCGCCGTCGTCCCCGGCGGTCGTTGCGCTGGCGATGCGGCGTCACTATAAGTCGCGCTCCGATTTTGAGGCCGTGCGAGGCCATGCGATCCGCGGTCCTAGCACTTGCATGGGCCAAGATCGCGGGGCGTCGCAGGAGCGTCGAGGCCGGGCCTTATCTTTCGACGCGCGACGGGGGAATGTCCCGAGCGGCAAAGGGGGCGGACTGTAAATCCGCTGGCGTACGCCTTCGCAGGTTCGAGTCCTGCTTCCCCCACCACGCGCGTTCAGCGAGGCCCGGGCCGGCGCCGAATGACCTCGAGGCCGGTGCGCGGGTATAGCACAATGGTCGTGCAGCAGCCTTCCAAGCTGAGGATGCGGGTTCGATTCCCGCTACCCGCTCCAGATTTCCTCGGGCCCGACCGATCTCGATTTCTCGGGCGCCCCTGAAGAGGCCGCGTATCGATCCGGGACGGGTTTTGATCGACGTGGATTTCGGAAGCGGGTTCCACGCGCCGGTCGGACGGCCGGTCGATGCCGTGGCCTATGACTGCTACATTGGCCGTTGGTCCCGGTTGTTCGTACCGGCCCTGATGAGCGCGGCGGAGGTGTTCGCTGGAGGCCAGGTGCTCGATCTCGCCACCGGGTCGGGCGAGGCGGCGCTGATGGCGCTGCCGGTCGTCCAAACCTCGGGATATGTGATCGGCGCCGACCTGTCGCCCGCCATGCTCGACGCGCCGCGAACGCGGGCGGGGTCCCGCTCGTTTCTGGCCGTGGCGGCGGACGGCCAGTCCCTGCCGTTCCCAGGGACGCGAGCTTTGACGCCTTGGTGTGCCAACTCGGCCTGCAATTCTTCCCCGATCCGGTCAGTGGGCTGAGGGAAGCGCTGCGCGTCCTTCGTCCCGGCCGTCGCGCGCCGGTCTGTGTCGTCGCCGACGCCGATCGCGCGCCGATCTGGGGCGTACTGGCGGGTACGCTCAGCCGCCATCTTCCAGAACGGCGGGAGGCGTGCCACCTGTCGTTCGCGCTGGCGGACGCCGAGCGGCTGGAACGAATGCTCGGGCGGCGGGCTTTCGCGATGTTCTGATCAAGCGAGAGACCCGGATAGCGGTCATCGAATCGTTCGAGGCCTGTTGGGCATGCGTCGAAGCGGGGACCGGCCTGGCGCCACAGGCTTACCTCGCGCTACAAGCAAGCCGCCAATCGGTGCGGGAAGAGGTACGCGGGGGCCTGTCGAAGTTCGCATCCGGCGGACGGATGGCGATGACCATCGAGATGCTGATCGCGAGCGGTCGGGCATAGAGGCCCTGAAGACGCGGTGGGAAACGCGCGGGTGTTCGCGGTAGGATCGCCGAATCTTTCGCCAAGAGGGCTACAACAGGATGGCTTCCCCGCATTCGCTTTTGACCCCTGTCCTGGCGCTGGTCGTCTGGTCGCTGGTGATATGGTTATGGATGTACGCGACCCGCATTCCCGCCATCCAGAAAGCGGGGATCGACCCAGCCACGGCGCGTGAACCCGACGCGCTGAACGCCCTGCCGCTGAGCGTGCGTCAGGTTGCCTACAACTACAACCACCTGATGGAACAGCCGACGATCTTCTACGCCCTCGCCTTCTACAGCTACCTCGCCGGCCAGCAGAACGGCGCCAACATCGCCCTGGCCTGGGCCTACGTCGTATTGCGCATCGTCCACAGCCTGATACAGGTCACGGTGAACGTCGTGATCGTGCGCTTCGCCGCGCATGTGGTGGGGACCCTGGCCCTGATCGCCCTGGCGGCGCGGGACGTGTGGGCGTTGTTGGAATAGGCTTTGGAACCGGATTGCGCGCCCCTGGCCACAAACCCTGGGCAAACCCAACCCTTGCTCAGGCGGTCTCCCCAACCCGAATTTCCAACGCCAAGCCTGCGGTCGCCGCGAGGTTCACCAGGGTGCCCTTCAACGGTTTGGCGGGTACAGGCAGTGGCGCCGTGGCGCAGCCGCCACCAGAGGTCCAAAGGCGACGGGGAGGGCGCTGAGCCGGAGCGCGGGCTTCCAACCAGATCTTTCTTCGCAATTTCAAAACTCCCACAGAGACAGGAGCGGGCTGACAAACCCGCGCACCGAAGGCTCGCGTCCGCCGGTAAAAAGCGGACAACGGCTCCGGTGGCTGCACCCGACGGAACTTCAACCACCCTACCGCGAATTAACCTGCCCCCGCGTCCCGCCTGGGTTAGCCTTCGATCCGGTCCCCATCCTCCGGAGAGAGCGAGATGCGCGGTTTGACGGTTTTGGGCGCCCTGGGCGCGGCGCTGGCCGCGGGGGCGGCTTGCGCGGCGCCGTCGGTGGCGATCCGGGGGGCGGCGGTCCGGGTGGTGGTCATTCCGGAGGCGCGTTCCGATGTGTCGGTCGCCTTCATCAAGACCAATCCGCGCCTGCCGCTCAAGGTCAGCCAGCTGGGCGAGAAGGTGTTCGTCGATGGCGACATCGGCCACCGGCCGCACGGCTGCCTCGGCTGGGGCGGCCGGCGTGGCGTCGGGATCTGGGGGAGGGGGCGGATCGCCTATGAAGACCTGCCCCAGATCGTCGTCCACGCGCCGATGGCGGTCGAGGTCGCCGCGGGGGACGCGGTGTTCGGGGCGATCGGCCGCGGCGATAGCGTCGATCTCGCCAACCACGGCTGCGGGGATTGGACGATCGGCAATGTCCGGGGCCATCTGCGCCTGAGCCAATCGGGCTCCGGCGACGCGAACGCCGGCGCCGCCGGCTCGGCCGAAATCAGCGTCGCCGGGTCGGGCGACGTCAGCACGCGGCAGATCGCGGCGGGCCTGTCGGCGGTCGTCAGGGGTTCCGGAGATGTCGTCGCCGCCTCCGTGAGCGGCCCCCTCGACGTGAACATCGCCGGCTCTGGGGACGTGCGGGCCGGCGCCGGACAGGTCACGCGCATGAACGTGGCGGTCGCCGGATCGGGAGACGTGACCTTCGGCGGGGTGGCCCAGAGCCTCGACGCCTCGGTGGCGGGTTCGGGAGACATCCGCGTGGCCCAGGTGGTCGGCTCGGTGAACAAGCACGTCATGGGATCGGGTGAGGTCACCATCGGCCGCCAGGCGACCGCCGTGGCCGACGACGGGCGTTGACGCCGGGCGCCTTGGCGGGTATCACCCGGGCTCTTCATCGAGGCTCTCCGCGTGATCGGCCCCGACGGACCGGCCGCCCATCGGGCGGCCAGACGCGCCGAACCGCCCCCTGCGTTTCGGCGCCGTTTCGTGTTTGTCGCAAGCCTTTCGGGCGCGAGTCGCCCCGGGGCTCCTCGTCCGTGAATTTCTGAAACGAAAGACCGCATGCCGACCGTCAACCAGCTGATCCGCAAGCCCCGCGTCAACAAGGTGGTCCGGAACAAGGTTCCAGCACTCAAAGGCTCGCCGCAACGCCGCGGGGTGTGCACGCGCGTCTATACGGTGACGCCCAAGAAGCCCAATTCGGCGCTGCGCAAGGTCGCCAAGGTGCGCCTGACCTCGGGCATCGAGGCGGTGTGCTACATCCCCGGCGAGGGGCACAATCTGCAGGAGCATTCGGTGGTTCTGATCCGCGGCGGCCGGGTGAAGGATCTTCCCGGAGTCCGATATCACATCCTGCGCGGCGTGCTGGACACTCAGGGGGTCAAGGACCGCAGGCAGCGCCGCTCTCTCTACGGCGCCAAGCGGCCTAAGTGACATGAGCAACGCGAATGGCATCCCGGCGAAGGCCGGGATCCAGAAACAGGAAGTCTGAATCCATGTCCCGCCGCCGCCGCGCCGAGAAGCGCGATGTCCTTCCCGATCCCAAGTTCGGCGATCTGGTGATCACCAAATTCATGAACTACGTCATGTACGAGGGAAAAAAGGCCGTCGCCGAGAACATCATCTACGGCGCCTTCGACATTCTTGAATCGAAACGCCGCGATCAGGGGCCGCTGGAAACCTTCCACTCGGCGCTGGAGAACGTCTCCCCCTCCGTGGAGGTCAAGTCGCGGCGGGTCGGCGGCGCCACCTATCAGGTGCCGATGGAGGTGCGCCCCGATCGTCGCCGGGCCCTGGCCATCCGCTGGCTGGTCACCGCCGCGCGCAAGCGCGGCGAGAACACCATGACCGAAAAGCTGGCTGGAGAGCTTCTCGACGCCTCCAACAACCGCGGATCGGCGGTCAAGAAGCGCGAGGACACGCACAAGATGGCCGAAGCCAACCGCGCCTTCTCGCATTACCGCTGGTAGGCCCCCACATAGGCGACAGACCCCTTTAGAGGCCCACCTTCTCGACGCGGGCGGTTCGCGCTAAACCGCCCGCGCCCGCCGCCGAGCCGGCGGCGCCGCCCCTTTTGCTTCAAGAACCGTTTCATGCCCCGCACTACCGACATCAAAGACTATCGCAACTTCGGCATCATGGCCCACATCGACGCGGGCAAGACGACGACGACCGAGCGGATCCTCTACTACACCGGAAAGAGCCACAAGATCGGCGAGGTCCATGACGGCGCGGCCACCATGGACTGGATGGAGCAGGAGCAGGAGCGGGGGATCACCATCACCTCCGCGGCCACCACCGCGATGTGGAACGCCAAGCGCCTAAACATCATCGACACCCCCGGCCACGTGGATTTCACGATCGAGGTCGAACGCTCCTTGCGTGTGCTCGACGGTTGCGTCGCCGTGCTCGATGGCAACCAAGGCGTCGAGCCCCAGACCGAGACCGTCTGGCGCCAGGCCGACCGCTACGATGTCCCGCGCATCGTGTTCGTCAACAAGATGGACAAGATCGGGGCCGATTTCGAAAAATGCGTGGAATCGATCCGCGACCGGCTGGGCGTCAAGGCGGTGCCGATCCAACTGCCGATCGGTTCGGAATCCTCGTTCAAGGGGATCATCGACCTCGTCCGGATGAAGGCGGTGGCCTGGGAGAGCGAGGGCCTGGGCGCCAACTACCACGACGAGGACATTCCCGCCGACCTTCGGGCCGGGGCCGACGCGGCGCGGCATTTCATGGTCGAAAATTCGGTCGAGCTCGACGACGAGGCGATGGAATCCTATCTGAACGGCGAGGAACCGTCGGCCGAGGTGCTCAACAAGTGCCTGCGCAAGGCGGTGCTGAACGGCGCCTTCTATCCGGTGCTGTGCGGCTCGGCGTTCAAGAACAAGGGCGTGCAGCCGCTCCTGGACGCGGTGGTGGAATATCTGCCCTCGCCGGTGGACATCCCGCCGACTCCGGGCCTGGACTACAAGACCGAACAGCCGGTGGTGCGCCGGGCGTCGGACGACGAGCCCTTGGCGGTGCTGGCGTTCAAGATCATGGACGACCCCTTCGTGGGCTCGCTGACCTTCTGCCGCATCTATTCGGGCAAGCTGGAAAGCGGCATGGCCCTGCTCAATTCCTCGCGGGACAAGCGCGAGCGGGTGGGCCGGATGCTGCTGATGCACTCCAACAACCGCGAGGACATCAAGGAAGCCTTCGCCGGCGACATCGTCGCCCTGGCCGGCCTAAAGGACACCCGCACCGGCGACACCCTCTGCGATCCGGTGAAATCCCCGATACTGCTGGACAAGATGGACTTCCCCGATCCGGTGATCGAGATCGCCATCGAGCCGAAATCCAAGGCCGACCAGGAGAAGCTGGGCGTCGCCCTGCAGAAACTAGCCGCCGAGGATCCCACCTTCCGCGTCTCCACCGACCAGGAAAGCGGCCAGACCATCCTCAAGGGCATGGGCGAACTGCACCTGGACATCAAGGTCGACATATTGCGGCGGACCTACAAGGTCGACGCCAACATCGGCCAGCCTCAGGTCGCCTACCGCGAAACCCTGGGTCGTCGATGCGACATCGACTACACCCACAAGAAGCAGACCGGCGGCTCGGGCCAGTTCGCGCGCATCAAGCTCACCTTCGAGCCCAATGAGATGGGCGCCGGCTATCAGTTCGAATCCAAGGTTGTCGGCGGCGACGTGCCGCGCGAGTTCGTCCCCGGCGTCGAGAAGGGTTTGGCCTCGGCCAAGGAGAACGGCCTTTTGGCCGGCTTCCCGGTGATCGACTTCAAGGCGACCCTGACCGGCGGCGACTACCATGACGTGGATTCCAGCGTCCTGGCGTTCGAGATCGCGGCGCGGGCGGCCTTTCGCGAACTTCGCCAAAAAGGGGCGCCCAAGCTTCTGGAGCCGATCATGAAGGTGGAAGTGACGACGCCAGAGGACTATGTCGGCGATGTCATCGGCGACCTCAATTCACGCCGCGGCATGATCCAAGGCACCGACCAGCGCGGCAACGCCCAGGTGATCATCGCCATGGTCCCGCTGGCGAACATGTTCGGCTATGTGAACACCCTGCGCTCGATGAGCCAGGGGCGAGCCAACTTCCACATGGACTACGACCACTACGAGGCCGTGCCTCAGGCCGTCGCCGACGAAGTCGTCAAAAAGTATGCTTGAGATACACCCCGTTAACCCGTCTAGAAAAAGCCCGTCCGGGCTGGAGCTTTAAAGAAATGGCCAAGGCAAAGTTCGAACGCAACAAGCCGCACTGCAACATCGGCACCATCGGTCACGTCGACCATGGCAAGACCACTCTGACCGCGGCGATCACCCTGATCCTGGCCAAGTCGGGCGGGGCGACGGCGATGAAATACGCCGACATCGATGCGGCGCCGGAGGAAAAGGCCCGCGGCATCACCATCAACACCGCCCACGTGGAGTATGAGACGGCCAACCGTCACTACGCCCACGTCGACTGCCCCGGCCACGCCGACTATGTGAAGAACATGATCACCGGCGCGGCGCAGATGGACGGCGCCATCCTGGTGGTGTCGGCTGCCGACGGGCCCATGCCCCAGACCCGCGAGCACATCCTGCTGGCCCGGCAAGTCGGGGTTCCGGCCTTGGTGGTCTATATGAACAAGGTCGATATGGTCGACGACGAGGAACTGCTCGAACTGGTCGAGTTGGAAGTTCGCGAGCTCCTTTCCAGCTACGAATTCCCCGGCGACGACATCCCGATCGTCAAGGGTTCAGCCCTGGCCGCCCTGGAAGGCAAGACCCCCGATATCGGCGAAAAATCGGTTCTCGAGCTGATGGCGGCGGTGGACAACTATATTCCCCAGCCCGAGCGGCCGGTGAACCTGCCGTTCATGATGGCGGTGGAGGACGTGTTCTCGATCTCCGGGCGCGGCACCGTGGCGACCGGCCGGATCGACCGGGGCGTGGTCAAGGTCGGCGAGGAGGTCGAGATCGTCGGCCTTCGCCCCACCCAGAAGACCATCTGCACCGGCGTGGAAATGTTCCGCAAACTCCTGGACCAGGGCCAAGCGGGCGACAACGTCGGGGTTCTGCTGCGCGGCACCAAGCGCGAGGACGTCGAGCGCGGCCAGGTTCTGTGCAAGCCCGGCTCGATCACGCCGCACACCAAGTTCACCGCCGAGGCCTATATCCTGACCAAGGACGAGGGCGGTCGCCATACGCCGTTCTTCACCAACTACCGGCCGCAGTTCTATTTCCGCACCACCGACGTGACCGGGATCATCAAGCTCAAGGAAGGGGTCGAAATGATCATGCCCGGCGACAACGCCGAACTCGACGTGGAACTGATCACCCCGATCGCCATGGAGGAGAGGTTGCGTTTCGCCATCCGGGAAGGCGGCCGCACCGTCGGCTCCGGGGTGGTGTCCAAGATCGTCGAGTAAGGGCGCCGGCTTGTTGAGCGGGGTCGCGGCTGATAGAGGACGCGCCCCCGCGGCGGCGAGCCAACGCCCCCGCGGACCCGTCGTTCGAAGGAGTGTAGCTCAGCTGGTAGAGCATCGGTCTCCAAAACCGAGGGTCGTGGGTTCGAGTCCCCCCACTCCTGCCACGATATCCGTCAGGCAATTCGTCCACCGGCGCGGCCGATCGCGACGGGGGTCTTAAAAGAAGAGAGTTGGAAGGCCGGCCATGGCCAAGGATCAAGGCATCGTCCAGACCGCGTTGCGCCGCCGCACCCCGCTGGCGGTGTCGCCTTCGGGCGCCGGCGGGCCGCCCGCGGCGGCGGCCAAGAAGCGCGTCGGCCCGATTCAGTTCCTCCGCGAGGTCAGGGCCGAGGCGCGCAAGGTCACCTGGACCAGTTGGAAGGAAACCTGGATCACCTCGATCATGGTCGGGATCATGGTCATCATGACCGCCCTGTTCTTCTTCGGGGTGGACTGGATCCTGGGCCTGGGGATCAGCGGCGTCCTTAGGCTGGCGAGCGCGGAATAGGCGCGAAACCCACAATGACCGACGCATCGGCCTCCGCCGCCAACCCCCGCCACAAGTGGTACATCGTCCACGCCTATTCCAATTTTGAGAAGAAGGTGGCCGAAAGCATCCGTGAACAGGCCCATTCCCAGGGCCTGGACGAAAGCTTTTCCGAGATCCTGGTGCCCACCGAGGACGTCATCGAGATCCGCCGCGGGCGCAAGATCAACGCCGAGCGCAAGTTCTTCCCCGGATACGTCCTGGTGAAGATGGACCTCTCGGACGAGGCCTACCACCTGGTCAAGAACACCCCCAAGGTCACCGGCTTCCTGGGGTCCGGCTCCAAGCCCATGCCGGTTTCGGAGAAGGACGTGGCCCGGATCATCGGGGCCATCGAGGAGGGGGTCGAGCGGCCCAAGCCGACCATCACCTTCGAAATCGGCGAGGCGGTAAGGGTCATCGACGGGCCCTTCGCCAGCTTCAACGCCTCGGTGGAGCAGGTCGACGAGGATCGCGCCCGGCTGCGTGTCACAGTGTCGATTTTCGGCCGCGCCACGCCGGTGGAACTGGAATATTCGCAGGTGGAAAAGACCAGCTGACGACAATCGCCCGCCCGGTCTGGGCGGGTCAAATCCGTGGGAGGGCGCCACCCCGCACCACGGCTTCAGAGAGCCGGCCGCACAGGCGGCGAGAGAGGAGATCATGGCCAAGAAGATCCTGGGCTACATCAAGCTGCAGGTCCCCGCCGGGGCCGCCACGCCGTCGCCGCCCATTGGGCCGGCGCTCGGCCAACGCGGCGTCAATATCATGGGGTTCTGCAAGGAGTTCAACGCCCGCACCGAAAGCACGGCCAAGGGCACGCCCCTGCCGACGGTGATCACCGTCTATCAGGACAAGAGCTTCACCTTCGTCACCAAGACTCCGCCGGCCACCCACTTCCTCAAGGAGGCGGTGGGCCTCAAGTCGGGCTCGGGCAAGACCGGCCGCGAGACGGTCGGCAGCGTCACCCGCGCGCAACTTCGCGAGATCGCCGAGAAGAAGATGAAGGATCTCAACGCCAACGATGTCGAGGCGGCCGCTCGTATCATCGAAGGCTCCGCCCGCGCCATGGGCCTGCGCGTCGTGGAGGCCTGAGGGGACCATGCCCATACAGACCAAGAAGATTCAGGCCCGCACGGGCGACCGGGGCGTGGTTCACGTCCTGGCCGAGGCGGTGAAGCTGGTCAAGGCCAACGCCACGGCCAAGTTCGACGAGAGCGTCGAGATCGCCGTCAATCTCGGCGTCGATCCGCGCCACGCCGATCAGCAGGTGCGGGGCGTCGTTTCCCTGCCCTCCGGCACCGGCCGCGACGTGCGCGTCGCGGTCATCGCCAAGGACGCCAAGGCGGAAGAGGCGAGGGCGGCGGGGGCCGAGGTGGTCGGGGCCGAGGATCTCGTCGAGCGCATCCAGGGCGGGTTCATGGAGTTCGACCGGGTCATCGCCACGCCCGACATGATGGCCCTGGTGGGCCGCCTGGGGAAGATCCTGGGCCCCCGCGGCCTGATGCCCAACCCCCGGGTCGGCACCGTCACCCCCAACGTCGGCCAGGCGGTCAAGGACGCCAAGGGCGGTTCGATCGAGTTCAGGGCCGAAAAGGAAGGCATCGTCCACGCCGGCGTCGGCAAGGCGAGCTTCACCGACAAGGCGCTCACCGCTAACATCAAGGCCCTGGTGGACGCCCTCACGCGCGCCAAGCCCTCCGGCGCCAAGGGAACCTACATACGCCGCATCAGCCTCTCTTCCACCATGGGCCCGGGGTTCAAGGTAGATGCGGGGAGCATCGGAGCTTAGGTTTTGTCGGGTTGAAACCCGAGTGAGCTTACTGTAAAGGCCCGCCTCCGGCACGGTTTGTTTCCGCGTCGATCCTGTCCAAGAACCGCGGGCCCGCTGGGCTTAATCTTTCAACCGCGGGGAGATGGGGGGCGGAGAGCATGGCGCGGGTCCGCTATCGACCGCGCGGTTCGACGCATCCTTTGGACAGCCCTGACCATCGCGCGGTTGTTGCGCCGCGCGCCATTTCGAGTTGCGGAGACCGCCATGGATCGCGCCCATAAGACCGAATCGATCGAGACGCTTAGAGGCGTCTTCGCCGACGCCGGCGCGGTGGTGGTCACCCACTATCTGGGCCTTACCGTCGCGGAGATCACCGATCTGCGCGGTCGCCTGCGCAAGGAGGGGGCGGCGCTCAAGGTGGTCAAGAACCGGCTCGCCCAGAAGGCGCTAAACGGCGCCGGCGCCGGAGCGCATGACCTGTTCAAGGGGCCGGTCGCGATCGCCTACGCGCCCGACGCCGTTTCGGCGGCCAAGGTGGCCACGGCTTACGCGAAGGACAATGACAAGTTCACCATCGTCGGCGGCCTGATGGGCGATCAGGTGCTCGACCCCAAGGGCGTCGACGTCCTGGCCAGGCTGCCGTCGCTCGATCAGCTTCGCGGCAAGATCGTCGGGTTGCTTCAGGCCCCCGCCACCAGGATCGCCGGCGTCCTCCAGGCCCCCGGCGCCCAACTCGCCCGCGTCATCAACGCCTATGCCGTCAAGGACGCCGCTTAAGAAGCGGCCCCTCACTCCAACCCATCGTCGAAGGACCTTTAGAAGAACGCCATGTCGAAACTCGAAAAACTGGTCGATGACCTCTCCGCCCTGAGCGTGCTCGAAGCGAGCGAACTCTCCAAGCTGCTGGAAGACAAGTGGGGCGTTTCCGCCGCCGCTCCCGTCGCCATGGCCGCCGCCGGCCCGGCCGCCGCGGCGCCGGCCGAAGCGGTCGAGGAGCAGACCGAGTTCACCGTCGTCCTCACCGGCGCCGGCGAGAAGAAGATCAACGTGATCAAGGAGGTTCGCTCGATCCGTCCGGACCTGGGCCTCAAGGAAGCCAAGGACCTCGTCGAGGGCGCTCCTCAGAACGTCAAGGAAAACGTCTCCAAGCAGGAGGCCGAGGACGTCAAGACCAAGCTGGAAGCCGCCGGCGCCAGCGTGACGGTGAAGTAGGCCGCGTTTTTCCCTCCCTCCACTTCATGGGGAGGGAACAGGCGGCGAAGCCGCCGGGGTGGGGAAGTGCGGTGAAATCCGCGATGGGGGTGATGATCGGGGCTTCCCCACTTTAGATCGCTTCCCGATCATTCCTCCCCCTGAGGGCAGGGGCGCCCCGATTTTTCCGCGGCGCGCCTCTTCCCTTATCCGCGCCGAGCGCCTAGATAGACGTTCCTCTCAAACTTCAGAGATAGAGATCGCACGTGTGCGCCCGATTCGCGGCGCGCCCGTCTTAACGCCCCGAGGCGCGGTCCGCCGCCCTCCGACCAGCGCGAAGGGGCGGCGCAACGC
>JACDGF010000356.1 GCA_013815405.1 Caulobacteraceae bacterium
GCCCCAGGCCGCCCAGAATCGCCGATCGAACCAATCCCTCGGCACGATCAGCCGCGCCGCGGTGATCCCCAGGGTCGTGCCGAGCGCCGTCAGGCCCAGCCAATAGGCCATCCGAGGCGCCATGGTCAGGACGCCCGTGCCGAACCCGCCGGAGACCGCCAATATGATCGCGACGACGCCCCCGGCGAGGAGGATCCTCAGCCAGACGCCGACCAGTTCGCGCATCGCTCCGGGCGCGGAGCGGGCCTGGGCGCCCCTTTCCATCGCGGCGTCCTTTCGTCATCTTCGCCGCGTCGGCCGCCTGCCCCCGCGAATCTTAAAGAGACCCACCCCGTCCGACCATGGCCGATTTCGTTTTTCACGATCCGACGGGGCGGCGCGCCCGGCGCGCCAACCTGGGGGTCGGGCTGCTGATCTCCCTGGCCGCCCTCGTCGTCGCCGCCTTTTTCGCCACCCTGGCCTTCGCCCCGCGCCTGCCCAGCCTGACCCTGAAGGATCCCCAGGTGCTCCAGGCCCTGCATGTGGAGACCGCCCATCGGCTGAAAGGCAAGCCCGGTTGGCGGCGCATCCCCAGGCCGGGGAAAACCGCGGCCGGCGGGCGGGCGCGGCCCCTTTCGGTGGGCTTCTACGTCAGCTGGGACGAGAGCTCGCGCGTGTCGCTCAAGCGGCATGTCGACCAGCTCGACGTGATCTCGCCCCAGTGGATCCTGCTCGACGGCTCGCTGGGGCGGGTCGCGGTGACCTCCGATCCCCAGGCCGAGGCGCTGATCGCCGGCGCCAAGGCCCCGCCCTCGGTCCTGCCCATGGTCCACAACGGCCATAACGACATCTCCGACGGCCCCCTGGCCAGCAATCTGCTGATCAACCCGGCCGCCCGGACCGCCCTGATCTCCAACCTCGTCGTCCTCGCCAAGCGTCGGGGCTACGCCGGCTATGTGTTCGACCTGGAGAACCTGTCGAAGGACGCCCTGGCGCGATACCCCGCCTTCATCGCCCAGGCCCGGGTGGCGCTCAAACCCATCGGCCGCGAGGTGTGGGTCTCCACCCCGTTTTCCGACGATTCCTGGCCGCTCGCCCGGTTCGGCGCCGTCGCCGACACCGTCGTCCTGATGGCCTATGACCAGCATTGGGGCACCGGCGACGCCGGCCCGGCCGCGGCCCAGGACTGGTTCGAGGAGACCCTGGCCCGCGACATGCGGGAGCTCGACCCCGCCCGCACGATCGTGACCTTCGGCGCCTATGGCTACGACTGGACCTTGAAGGACGACAAGGGGCCGGGCCGCGCGGAGGCGGTCACCTTCTACGACGCCACCCAGACCGCCCATGATTCCGATGCCCGGGTGAGCCTCGACGACGACGCCCTCAACCCGACCTACGCCTATTCCGACGACAACGGCCGCAATCACACCGTGTGGTTCCTCGACGTCGCCACCCTGTTCAACCAGATCAGGGTCTCCGACCCCTTCCGCCCGATGGGCTATGGCCTGTGGCGGATGGGGGCGGAGGATCCCGCCGTGTGGCGCTATTTCCGCCGGCCCTACGGTTCGGCGAGCCCCGTCGGGCTGGAGGCGATCGCGCCGGGGGTCGGGGTGGACTTCGACGGGACCGGGGAGGTCCTGCACGTCGACGCCTCGCCCACCGGGGGGCGCCGCTCGATCGAGATAGACCCCGACACCGGCCTGATCTCGGGCGAGGACTATCTCACCATGCCCACCTCCTACGTCATCGACCGCTATGGGGCGCACCCGGGATGGGTCGCCCTGACCTTCGACGATGGGCCGGACGGGCGCTGGACGCCGAAGATCCTGAACATCCTCAAGGCCAGGCACGCCGTGGCCACCTTCTTCGTCATCGGGCAGAACATGCAGGCCAAGCCCGGGCTGGTGATGCGCGAGGTGCGCGAGGGCCAGATGGTGGGCAACCACACCTGGACCCATCCCAACATCGGCGCGACGCCGCTCGCCCAGACCGATCTGGAGATCAACACCACCCAGCGCCTGTTCGAGGTGATCACCGGCCGGTCCATGCGCTTCTTCCGCCCGCCGTTCTTCGGCGACGCCGAACCGTCGACCCCCGGCGAAGTCGAGCCGCTCAAGGTGGCCCAGGGGCTCGGCTACCTGATCGTCGGCCTGCGCATCGACCCGGACGACTGGAAGAAGCCGGACCCCAAGCTGATCGTCGAGCGCACCCTCGCCCGCCTCGCCGACACCGGCCCGACCGGCGGCCAGGTCGTCCTGCTGCACGACGCCGGCGGCGACCGGAGCCGGACGGTCGAAGCCCTGCCGGCCCTGATCGACGCCCTGCGCTCCCACGGCTACAAGCTGGTGACGGTGGACAAGCTGGCCGGGATGAGCCGCGCCGACGCCCTTCCGCCCACCTCGCGAAGCTCGGTGGAGTTGATGCTGGACCGGCTGGGGTTCGGCTTCTTCCGCTACCTCTACATGGCCATGCAGGCTCTCTTCCTGGTCGCCATCGTGCTGGGCGCCGCGCGGCTGTTCTTCCTTGCCGCCCTGGCCCTTTGGCATCGCCTGCGGGCGGCGGGCCGGGCGCCGCCGATGCTCGATCCCCAGAGCGGCCCGTTCATCAGCGTGCTGATCCCCTGCTTCAACGAGGAGAAGGTGATCGTCGCCTCGGTGAGCCGCATCCTCAATTCCCAATGGAAGCGCCTGGAGGTGCTGATCCTCGACGACGGCTCCGCCGACCGCACCGCGGCGGTGGTCCGCGAGGCCTTCGGCGGCGATCCGCGCGTCTCCCTCCTCTCGTTCGAGAACGGCGGCAAGGCGCGGGCGCTGAACCGGGGCCTGGCCCGCACCCGAGGCGACATCGTCGTGGCCCTGGACGCCGACACCCTCTTTCCCCCCGACACCCTGCCGCGCCTGGCGCGATGGTTCGTCGACCCGAGGGTCGGAGCGGTGGCGGGCAACGCCATCGTCGGCAACCGGCTGAACCTGATCACCCGCTGGCAGGCGCTCGAATACGTCACCGCCCAGAACCTGGAACGCCGGGCCCTGGCCGCCCTGGGGGCGGTGACCGTGGTGCCCGGCGCCGTGGGCGCCTGGCGGCGCGAGGCGCTGGCCGACGTGGGCGGCTATCCGGCCGACACCCTGGCGGAGGACCAGGACCTGACCCTCGCCCTCCAGCGCGCCGGCTGGCGGGTGGAGTTCGACTCCGCCGCCCGCGCCTACACCGAGGCGCCCGACACGGTGGCGGGCCTCTTGAACCAGCGCTTTCGCTGGTCCTTCGGCACCCTGC
>JACDGF010000357.1 GCA_013815405.1 Caulobacteraceae bacterium
CGAGGAGGCCCGGGAGGCCCACGGCGCGTGCCTGCTGGTGGACTGGCATTCCATGCCGGCGGCGGCGAACGGCTGCGACGGGGTCCTGGGCGACCGGTTCGGCGGCGCCTGCGCGCCGGCGCTCTCGCGCCTGATCGACGGGGAGCTCAAGGCCATGGGCTACGACGTGGCGCGCAACGTTCCCTACGCCGGCGGCTACACCACCGAGCACTACGGCCGCCCGGGCCGCAAGGTCCACGCCCTGCAGATCGAGGTCAATCGCGCGCTCTACCTGGACGAGGCGACCCTGACGCCGACCTCGCGCTATGCAAGTCTCAAGGCCGGCCTGGAGCGCCTGTTCGCCTTTCTGGCCGAGATCGATTGGTCGCGCATCTGACGGGCGCCCGGGCGAAAAAAAGGCCGCGCCACTCAACGAGGAGGGCGCGGCCAAGTCATTGGGGAGGAAACGCCCAGGAAGGGCAGAGTCGTCAGGGACGCCTCATAGCCGCAATTTAGGGTGCGGCGCACCATTCATCAAGGCGAAAACGTCCCGTCTCCGGTGAAAAAATTGTGCGGCGCAATAGCGGCGCGGGCGCGGGGTGGCTTTGACCGGCCCGATCGCCTACAAGCCCGCCTCCCCCCAAGAAGCCCGCCGCCCATGTCCCTGCGCAACATCGCGATCATCGCCCATGTCGATCATGGCAAGACCACCCTGGTCGATCAGATGCTGGGGCAATCGGGGGTGTTCCGCGCCAACGAGACCCATCTGGACCGGGCGATGGACTCCAACGACCAGGAGCGCGAGCGGGGCATCACCATCCTGGCCAAGGCCACGTCTGTACTGTGGCGTGGGGCGGCCGGCGAGACCCGGATCAACATCATCGACACCCCCGGCCACGCCGACTTCGGCGGCGAGGTGGAGCGGATCCTGGGCATGGTCGACGGCTGCCTGTTGCTGGTCGACGCCGAGGAAGGGGTGATGCCCCAGACCAAGTTCGTCCTCGGCAAGGCCCTGAAGCTGGGCCTGCGGCCGATCGTGGTGCTCAACAAGGTCGACCGGCCCCACGCAGACCCCGACAAGGTGCTGAACGAGGCCTTCGACCTTTTCGCCGCCATGGGCGCGACCGATGACCAGCTCGACTTTCCCCACCTCTACGCCAGCGGCAAGCAGGGCTGGGCGGTGCTGGACATGAAGGACGCGCGCGAGACCCTCGCGCCCCTGTTCGACAAGATCGTCGAGCACACCCCCGCGCCGGCCGCCGAGGCCCATGCCGACGAGCCGGCGCAACTCCTGGCGGTGCTCATCGAGGCCGACCCGTTCCTCGGCCGCCTGCTGACCGGCCGCGTGGAATCGGGGCGCCTGACACCCGGCATGGCGATCCGCGCCCTGGCCCGGGACGGAACCGAGGTCGAGCGCGGGCGGATCAGCAAGATCCTCGCCTTTCGGGGCCTCAAACGCCAACCGATCGACGAGGCCCTGGCCGGCGACATCGTGGCCGTCGCGGGGCTGGCCAAGGCGACCGTGGCCGACACCATCGGCGCCCTGGACGCCCAAGGCGCCCTCCCCGCCCAGCCGATCGATCCGCCGACCATCGCCATCACCGTCTCGGTCAACGACAGCCCCCTGGCCGGCCGCGACGGCGACAAGGTGCAAAGCCGGGTGATCCGCGAGCGGCTGCTGCGTGAGGCCGAGGCCAATGTGGCGGTCAAGGTATCGGAGACGGCCGAGAAGGACGCCTATGAGATCGCCGGACGCGGCGAGCTTCAGTTGGGCGTGCTGATCGAAACCATGCGGCGCGAGGGCTTCGAAGTCTCCATCAGCCGGCCCCGGGTGGTCTATCAGGCCGACCCGGAATCGGGCGCGCGGCTCGAGCCGATCGAGGACGTGGTGATCGACGTCGACGAGGATTTCAGCGGCATCGTGATCGAGAAGCTGTCGGCCCGGAAGGCCGAACTCAACGACATGGGGCCGTCCGGTACGGGCAAGACCCGGCTTTCCTTCCAGGCCCCGTCTCGCGCCCTGATCGGCTATCAGGGAGAGTTCTTGACCGACACCCGCGGATCGGGGGTGCTCAATCGCGTCTTCTCCCACTACGAGCCCTTCAAGGGGGCGATCGAGGGGCGCCGACACGGGACCCTGATCTCCAATTCGGACGGCGAAACGGCGGCCTACGCCCTGTGGAACCTCGAGGAGCGCGGGACGATGTTCGTCGGCGCCGGGGAGAAGACCTACCAGGGCATGATCATCGGCGAGAACTCCCGCCCCGACGACCTCGACGTCAATCCGATGAAGGCCAAGCAGCTGACCAACGTCCGCGCCTCGGGCAAGGACGAGGCCATCCGCCTGACCCCGCCCCGCCGCCTCACCCTCGAACAGGCCATTGCCTATATCGACACCGACGAACTGGTCGAAGTCACCCCCAAGGCCATCCGCCTGCGCAAACAGGTGTTGAACCCCACCTTCCGCAAAAGGCGGGTCAAGGAAGACGCGTGAGGACGTATCGGTCGAAAGATATTAACCACAAAGGCCACAAAGAACACGAAGTATCAATATCCTGCACACGTTACTATTAGTCGCCTGTGTGTCCTTCGTGTTCTTCGTGTCAAAAAGTACGCGGCGGATCGCTTGAAACGACGGAGAAAACCCATGATCGGCTACACCATGCTGGGGACCAGCGACCTCGCGCGGGCGCGGACCTTCTATGATCCCCTCGTCACCCTGCTCGGCGCGGAGGTGGTCGAGGCCTATACCTCGGAAACACGGGTCTGGTACGGCCGCGGCGCGAAGCCGGCGATGCTGGTGATCACCCTCCCCCACGACGGGCGAGGCGCGAGCGCCGGCAACGGAACCATGGTCGCCCTCATCGCCGCCTCGCGGGACGTGGTCGATCGGGTCCACGCCAAGGCCCTCGAACTGGGCGGCGCCGACGAAGGCCCGCCGGGCGTGCGCGGCGACGATCCCGACGGCTTCTACGGCGCCTATTTTCGCGATCCCGACGGCAACAAGCTGGCCGTGTTCAGGGTGGGTCCGGCCTGAGAGCCATGGCCAACCCGATCTACGTCGCCCTGCCGACCACCATCTTCGAGGTGATGAGCGGGCTGGCGCGGGAAACCGGGGCGATCAACCTCGGCCAGGGGTTTCCCGACGAGCCGGGGCCCGAGCCCGTGCGGCGCCGGGCGGCCGAGGCGGTGCTCAGCGGCTATAACCAATACCCGCCGATGGCCGGGCTGCCGGAGCTGCGCGAGGCGGCGGCGCGACAC
>JACDGF010000358.1 GCA_013815405.1 Caulobacteraceae bacterium
GGCCGGCAACGGCGGCGCGGCGGGTCAAGAGGTCATGGGGCATGAGGGGCTCGAAGAAAGACGCAAGCGATCCATACCACACGATCGCGACGGTTTTGTCGCCATCCATGCTTGACAGGGCGTTCGTCTGAGCTTACCGTTAGTCATGGCTAACACATCAGCGGCGACGGCGGCCCTGGGCGCGCTGGGGGATGGGACGCGGCGGGCGATCTTCGAGCGCCTGGCCAGGGGACCCCTGGCCGTGGGCGCGCTGGCGGCGGGGCTGCCGGTCACCCGGCCGGCCGTCTCGCAGCACCTGAAGGTGATGAAGGACGCGGGGCTGGTGATCGACCAGGCGCGAGGAACGCGGCGGGTCTATCGCCTCGACCCCAGGGGAATCGGCGCCCTGCGCGACTGGCTGGAAGACTTCTGGGCCGGGGGCCTGGCGGCCTTCGAAGACTATGTCGACGACAACAACAGCGAGGAGACGGACCATGACGATCGCGCCGATTGAACAGGAGGTCACCGTGGCAGCGCCGCCGGCGCGGGCCTTCGAGATCTTCACCCGCGACATCGGCCGCTGGTGGCCGAAGGGCAGGACGGTCGGGGCCAAGCCGCACGCGGCGATCGTCATCGAGCCGCGCGCCGGCGGGCGCTGGTTCGAGCGTGACGACGAGGGGGCCGAGACCCAGTGGGGCACGGTCATCGCCTGGGCGCCGCCGGCGCGGCTGGTGCTGGGCTGGAGCCTCGACGCGGCCTTCAAGTTCGACCCGGACCTCGTCACCGAGGTGGAGCTGACCTTCCAAGACGCCAAGGAGGGCAAGACCCGCGTCACCCTCGTGCACCGCGACCTCGAGCGGTTCGGCGAGAGCGCGCAAAAGGTGGCGGCTCAACTCGGCGGCGGCTGGCCGACCATGCTGGGGCATTTCGCCGATTTCACCGCCGAGCATTCGACCCAAAAGGAGACTTCGCGATGACCGACTTCACCATCCACACCGTTCCGGGCAGCCCCTTCGCCCGCGCGGTCATGATCGCCCTGGAGGAAAAGGGCCTCCCCTGGCGCCTCGCCCCGCTCGCCCCCGGCCAGCTGCGCCAGCCGGCCCATCTGGCGCGCCACCCCTTCGGCCGCATGCCGGCGGTCGAGCACGGCGACTTCACCCTCTACGAGACCCAGGCCATCCTGCGCTATGTCGACCGCCTCGCCCCTACGCCGCCGCTGACCCCCGCCGACCGGCGCGCCGCGGCGAGGATGGACCAACTGATGAACATCTCCGACTGGTACCTCTTCCAGGGGGCAGGCAATGTCATCGCCTTCGAGCGCGTGGTCGGGCCGAGGCTGCTCGGCCGCGTCCCCGACGAGGCCGCCATCGCCGCCGCCATGCCCAAGGCCCATCAGGCGTTCGACGAGATCGGCCGGCTCCTGGCCGGCAAGCCCTTCCTCGCCGGCGACGCCTTCACCCTGGCCGATGCCATGGTAGCGCCGCAGATGGCCTTCCTCGCCCTGACCCCCGAGTGGGCGGCCCTGACCACACGCAACGCCAATCTCGCCCCGTGGCTGGAGCGGATGGAGGCGCGGCCGAACTTCAAGGCGACCACCTGGGAGCTGGTGGCGGATCTGGCCAAGGCGGCGTGAGCGGCCGGCGTGGCCGACATCATCCATAGCGTCCGGATCGGCGCCCCGCCCGAGGAGGTCTACCGCGCCCTCGCGACCGCCGAAGGATTGAGGACTGGTGGACCCGCGCGGCCGCGCTCGATCCCAGGGTTGACGGAGAGGGCGCGTTTGCCTTCCATGGCGGTCGGACGACTGGGCGAGCCGCTTGCCGTTCCCGGCGCTTCCCCCAGTCTCCTAGGTCCCGACGCCAAGCGACTTGATCAGGCCGGCCGCGCCGGATAGGGCGCGGGCTGGCGCGCGACGATCCGCGGACGGCTTCACCGATATCCGAGGGGGGTCATCATCGCCAATGTCCCGTTCGGGAAAGTTCTGCGTCCGCACGGTGTGAAAGTCAGAAATGCCCCGATCAGGATCGATTTGGCCGAGAGCCATCGATCGCGGGGAATTTCCCGACTGGGAAATTTACCGGGGACACTAGCCGCGGCCTGTCAGCGAGCTTGGCGCAACAAGCTTCCGACCGCGGCTTGGCCCGCCGATCCCAGTCACCTACCGCATTGCCGCCCGAACTCAGTCGGCGCCCTCCGTCTTCCCCTTCAGAAGCGCGACGACCGCCATGGCATGGCCGTGTCCCAACCCCAGTTGCGCCTTGAGGTCGGCGACGATGGCGCCGGCCTTGACGCCGGGGCGAAGGGTTCCACCCTCGGTCCAGCCCTTCCCCGCCGCATAGGCGCGCAAGTCATCGGGCGACTTGCCGGTCTTGGCCTTTATCGTATCGAGATAGGCTTGAAAGGACATCGGCGCCTCACGTTTCCCTAAGATATGCGCGCGACGCCCCATCGCCAGGCGCGACGGGGCGAGGCTCGTTCAGGCGGCGAGAGCCCGGGTCGGCGTGGCCTCGACCCGGGCCTTGAGCGCGGCCAGGCCCTGGTCGAACATCCGGCCGCACATTTTCTCGCAGTCGATGAACAGCCCCATGAGGCGGCCGAAAAGCGTCATCGGCCCGGACATGGTCCAGCTGACGCGGGTGGCGCCGGCCTCGGGCGCCAGCGTGTATTCGACCGTGTTGGTCGCCTTGACCGGCCTGGTCATCGCCAGGGTCATCGAGATGCGGTGGGGCTCGACCGCGTCGATGCTGATCCGCCCCGCGCCCGAGCGGCCGCCGGCGAAGGTGCGGCTCTGCCCGACGCCGGGCCGGCCGGCATAGGCGCCGGTGGTTTTCGGGTCGGGCCTGGAGAAGGGCGACCACGCCTCGTGGCGCTCGAGGTCGGCGATCTCCGGCGCGATCGCCTCGATCGAGGCGTGAACCAGGATCGAGCGGGTGTAGCGGAAGGTGTTGGCCATGACGTCCTCCTGTGGGCTTGGCCCTAAGGACGATCGGATCGCGACAATCCCGACAGGCCACGGCTCTTTTTTTCGCGGCGTCGGGATGAACGGGGCAGGCCGCCGAGCCGCCGAGGCTGCGGGGATCGCCCGGCCACCCCGACCGTCGGCGAATTCACGCCGCCGGTGATCTCACTCATTGGCCTCAGGAATCGTTCGGAAAAGAACGATCTGATACCGCGCGGGTCTCGAACCGTTTTTCAACGCCAAGACGCCAAGACGCCAAGGAGGAAATTCGGCGCTTCGCGCGTAGCGCCTTGTCTTTCTTG
>JACDGF010000359.1 GCA_013815405.1 Caulobacteraceae bacterium
GCGACCCCGGGGGCCGGTACTTCCCCCACGCCAACGGGAAGAGAGTGTTTCTCTTTCTCCTCCCCTCTTGGGGGAGGGGGACCGCGAAGCGGTGGAGGGGGTCCGGATTCGCAGCGGACATCGTCAAACTGTGCCCCTTACTCCTGCAGGCCCTCCTCGTCGGGATCGTCCGGCGGGCCGGGCTCGAAGATCACCAGGTCGCCCGGTTGACAGTCCAGTTCGCGGCACAGGGCGCCCAGGGTGGAAAACCGGATGGCCCGGGCCTTTCCGGTCTTCAGGATCGACAGGTTGGCGATCGTCACCCCGACGCGGTCGGCCAGCTCGGTGAGCGACATGCGTCGCTCCAGAAGCAGGCGGTCGAGGCGGACGCGGATGGGCATCAGATGGTCAGCTCGGCTTCGCGGCGCAGGCGCGCGCCCTCGCGGAATATTTCGGCCAGCACCACGATCACCAGCACGGCGAACCAGGTGGTCAGGCTGACGCCGCCGCCGACGTGCAGGCGGCCGTGGAAAATCATCTGGGCGATCGCGGCGACCGCGTATCGGCCGAGCTCCAGAACCGCCAGGGCGCCGCCGATGACGCGCAGGCGCCGGACATTGTCGGGATGGAACGGGTCGCCGGCGATCAGGGTCTGGAAGATGCGGCGAAGGCGATCGACGATGACGATGGCGCCGGCGAGGTAGAGGTCGGCGGCCAGCAGAGTGGCGGCGGCGATCGGCCCCAGCCACGGCCCCTCGATGCGAAGTTTGTCCAGGGTCAGGTGGCTGCCGAGCAGCTTGGGCTCGAAGCTGAGCAGCAGCACGCCCACGATGGCGACAGACACGCCGGCTGCGGAAATCCACAGGACGATGTGGAAGACATCGAGAATGACTTTGAGAAAGCTCGAAACCGAGCCGGGCCCCAAGGCGCGCATCGTTCCCCCTATCTTGGGCGCGGCAAGCCGCCGCCGACCGAGGTCAATTCCATCGGGCGGCGGCGAGGATGCCTCGAACCGGGCGCGTGGGAAAGCGCACCGGGCTTTAGAGCGATTGAGCCACGAGGCCGGCGGCGACCAGGGGCAGGCCGACGAGGACCAGGACGTTCATCAGGCTCAGGGCGAAGCGGTCGAAGAGGTTGATCATGCGGGTGGCGGTCATGGGTCTGTCCTTTGATTTGTGCGTTGCGGTGTGAAGGCGGTGTCTTTTGGCCTCGAGAAGCGGCCAGCGCCGTCCCTCTGTGTTTATCGATATGCCCATATTGTTTTTCAATCAAATTAAATATCGTTTATCAATATTACACTTTCGCAATGCGATGACGGCCGAGCGGTCGTTTCGCCGGGCGAGGTGCGCTATGATCGGGTTCCGGCGCGGCGAAGACGGAACGATCGACACCCCCGATGGCTCTGCGGCTGGATCCTGGAACGCGGCTGGTGGCGGCCACCCACAACCCCGGCAAGGCGCGTGAACTCGCCGTGTTGCTGGGCGGGCGCTTCGATGTCGTGTCGGCCGCCGCCCTGGGGCTGGCCGACCCCGAAGAGCCCGAAACGACCTTCGCCGGCAACGCCATGGTCAAGGCGAGAGCCGCGGCCGACGCCAGTGGGCTCATCGCCCTGGCCGATGATTCGGGCTTGTGCGTCACGGCCCTGGGCGGCGCGCCCGGCGTCCATTCGGCGCGCTGGGCCGGCCCGACCCGGGACTTCGCTCACGCCATGTCGCTGGTGGAGCGCCGATTGGCGGACAGCCAGGACGACGACCTGAGCGCCGCCTTCGTGTGCGCCCTGGCCGTCGCCTGGCCCCGGGGGCCGGTGGTGGTCGCGGAAGGGCGGGTCGAGGGCGCCCTGACCTTTCCGCCGCGCGGAATTCGGGGTTTCGGCTATGACCCGATCTTCATCCCCCTCGGCGGCGCCCAAAGCTTCGGCGAGATGGACCCGGTCGCCAAGGACGCCGTCAGCCACCGCGCCCGGGCCTTCGCCATGTTGGAAGCGGCGCTCGTTTGACCCCGCCCGCGAGCCTGGGGGTCTATGTCCACTGGCCCTACTGCGCCCGCGTCTGCCCCTATTGCGACTTCAACGTCGTGCGCGACCGGGGCCGGGCGGAGGAAAAGGCCGCCCTAGCGGGGGCGATCGTCGCCGACCTGCGCGCGCACCGTGATCTCACCGGGCCAAGAGAACTGGCGTCGATCTTCTTCGGCGGCGGCACGCCCTCGCTGATGGACCCCGCGGCCGCCGCCGCGATCATCGACGCCGCCCGGGCGCTGTGGACTCCGGCGGCCGACCTCGAAGTCACCCTGGAGGCCAATCCAACCAACGCCGAGGCGGGCCGGTTCTCCGATTTCGCCCAGGCCGGAGTCGGCCGCTTGTCCCTGGGCCTCCAGTCCTTGAACGACATCGCCCTGAGATTTCTGGGCCGCGACCACGACGCCGCCGCCGGCCGGCGCGCCGCCGATATCGCCGCCAAGGTCTTCTCCCGCGTCTCGCTCGACCTGATCTACGCCCTTCCGGGCCAGACCCCCGCCGCCTGGGCGGAAGAACTCAGAGAAGCCATCGCCCTGGGTCCCGAGCACCTGTCGCCCTACCAGCTCACGATCGAGCCGGGGACCGCGTTCGATCGCGCCGTCCGGCGAGGGGTTTTCGCGCCGTCGGATTCCGATCACGCCGCCGACCTCTACGAGGCCACCCAGGCGGTCCTGGGGGCGGCGGGATTCGAGGCCTATGAGGTTTCCAATCACGCCAAGGGCCTGGCCGCCCGATCGCGGCACAACCTCACTTATTGGCGCGGCGGTGACTATCTGGGCGTGGGCCCGGGCGCACACGGGCGCGTCACCCTGGAGGCCGGCCGGTTCGCCACCGCCGCGCCGCGCGGGATCGGCGCCTATCTGGAACGGGTGGGGACGATGAGCCTCGGTTCGCGGCGAGAGCGGCTGGGTCCTCGCGACATCGCCCTGGAGCGCCTGCTGATGGGGTCGCGCACCCTCGACGGGGTCGCGCTGAGCGATCTGCGGCCACTGCGCATCGACTCCTCGCGCGTCGCATCACTGGCCCCTTTGGCGACGACCTGCGACGACCGCCTGATGATCGCCGCCGAGGGCCGCCCCCTGCTCGACCGCATCCTCGCCGAGCTGGCGCATGGCGCGTGAGGGCGCGAGGCGCAACATCCTGGCGCCCGGCCTCTATCTGGTGGCGACGCCGATCGGCAATCTGCGCGACATCACCCTGCGCGCGCTCGACGTCCTGGCCGGGGCCGACCTCGTCCTGGC
>JACDGF010000360.1 GCA_013815405.1 Caulobacteraceae bacterium
GTCCTACGTCGAGGCCATGCGCTGCGGGGTGGTGCGCGATTTCTGCGGCCACGGCCTGGGCCGGGTGTTCCACGACGCCCCCAACGTCCTCCACTTCGGCCGGCCGGGGGCGGGCGAGGTTCTGGCGCCGGGCATGTTCTTCACCATCGAGCCGATGGTGAACCTCGGCCGCCACCCGGTGAAGCTGCTCGCCGACGGCTGGACGGCGGTCACGCGGGACAAGTCGTTGTCGGCGCAGTGCGAGCATTCGGTGGGCGTGACCAAGACCGGGTATGAGGTGTTCACCCTGTCGCCCAAGGGGCTCTTCAAGCCGGCGTTCTGAGGGCGCGGCCGACGGGCGAAGAAAACGCTGGCGCCCCCCGCCCATTGTTCCTAGTTTGTTCCTTGCTATCAGAGTTCGCCGATCGCGAGGGGTCCGGTGCTGGAAGAACAGGGCGGTTTCAATTTCCCGGTCGATCTGCCAGGCGGGCTCGCCGTTCGAATGCCGCCGAAGCTCAAGCCGCATCATCAAGGCCATCGCCGGCGCCTGCGGGACCGGGCGGCGATCAGCTTCGCGGCCCTGCCCGACTATGAGCTCCTGGAGCTGATCCTGGCGCGGGGCCTGCGGCGCGGCGATGTCAAGCCGACCGCCAAGGCCTTGCTGGCCCGGTTCGGCGGCCTGGCGGGGGTGTTCGGGGCGGGCCTCGAGGAACTGACCGCGATCAAGGGCGTCGGCGCCTCTCTGGCGCTGGATCTGAAGCTGGTCCACGAGGCCACGGTGCGGATCGGGCGCGGCGAGGTCGCCAAGCGCACGGTGATCTCCTCGTGGAGCGCGCTTCTGGCCTACGCCAAGGTCGCCATGGCGCACGAGGCGCGCGAGCAGTTCCGGGTGCTCTACCTCGACAAGAAGAACCAGCTCATCGCCGACCAGGTGATGAACCAGGGCACGGTGGACCATGCCCCGGTCTATCCGCGCGAGGTCATGCGCCGGGCCCTGGAGCTCTCGGCCAGCGCGGTGATCCTGGTCCACAACCATCCCTCCGGCGATCCCACGCCGTCGGCCGCCGACGTCGACATGACCCGCCAGGTGGTCGAGGCGGGCCGACCGCTGAAGATCGCGATCCACGACCACCTGGTGGTCGGGCGCGAAGGGGTGACCAGCCTAAAGGCCCTGGGGCTGTTCTGAGCCGAAGACGCGAGCAGCGCCTCGAACCGGTCTGGGAACCTCGATCCGCCGATCGCGTTTTCTGAACTCCCGCCAAATGGAAAGAGAGAAATGAACTATGTCGATGGCTTCCTGGCCGCCGTCCCCGCCGCCAGCAAGGACGCCTATCTCGCGTTCGCCAAAAAGTCGCTTCCGCTGTTCAAGGAGTTCGGAGCGACCCGCATGGTCGAATGCTGGGGCGACGATGTCCCCGACGGCAAGGTCACCGACTTCAAGAGCGCGGTGAAGGCCAAGGAGGACGAGATCGTCATCTTCTCCTGGATAGAATGGCCCTCGAAAGACGTGCGGGACGCCGGGATGAAGAAGATGATGGACGATCCGCGCATGCGGGACATGACGATGCCCTTCGACGGGCAGCGCCTGATCTTCGGCGGCTTCCAGCCGATCCTCGACGCCTAGGAACGGCGTTCAGGCGGTCTTTTCGAGGCCTCCAGCGGGGATCGACCAGCGTTCGCGAAGCGCCGTGAGGGGCGCCTCGGCATGGTCCCAGAAATCCCAGTCCGGGGCGAGGGTGTCGACCTTGGCCGCCGAGCCACCGGCCCAGGCATGCCAGAATTCATCCGGGTCCAGCGCGCCGCCCGCCTCGCCGGCCACCGGATTGATCTGGGTCCTCAGGTGCCAGGGCGCGGCGATCGCTCGCGCTCGCCGGCCCGCCCGTCTCCGCCACCGCCCGCATCGCGCCGAGGATCGCCCGGGTGTGGGCTTCCCCCGCGCCGGGGAGCAGAGGCGGCGTTTCGAAAATCGAGGCGCTCATCACGCTCCCTCTGCGTCCGCCAACGCCGCCTTCTCCCATTCCAGGAACTCCGGCGCGTCCAGGAGGCGAGAGGCGTAGGCGCCCGCCGCGCCCTGGTCGCCGTAGTCGGAAAGGCGAAGGCCGTAGCTGCGCAGGCGCGTGGCCACCGGAGTGTAGAAGGCGTCGGCGATCGACCAGCCGCCCAGCAGGAAGGGGCCGCCGAAGCGCTTCAGAAGGTCGCTCCACAGCGCGGTCACCCGGCGCACGTCGGTCGCGGTGGCCTCCACGATCGTCGCGGTGACCCTAAGGCCGAGGTCCATCGGGCACTCGCCGCGCAGGGAATGGAACCCCGCGTGCATCTCCGCCGCGGCTGACCGACCGAGCGCGCGGGCGACCGGATCGGAGGGCCACAGCTTGGCTTCCGGGAATTTTTCGGCGGCGTATTCGCAGATCGCCAAACTGTCCCAGACTACGACGTCGCCGTCCTTGAGCGCCGGCACGAAGGCGGAGGGAGAGCCGGCGGCGATGATCTTGTCGTGGGTATCCAGGCCGCGAAGCCGGATCAGCGTCTCGGTGAAGGGCGCGCCGGCGTGCTTCAGCGCCAGCCAGGGGCGCATCGACCAACTGGAAAGGGCCTTGTCGCCGATGAGAAGTTCCATGAGTGTCTCCGATCAAGAGGAATAGGTTTGCGAGATAATGAGCCGCCACAGTCCCGTGAAGGCGCGAGGTTCGGGGGACCACCGATGAGCGACCTAGCCCACACCCCGGCGGCGGCGAAGCCGGCCTATTCGGGCCGCTACACCGGCGTCGTCCTGAGCCTCCTGGTCCTCGCCTACACCTTCAACTTCATCGACCGGACGATCATCGCCACCATCGGCCAGGCGATCAAGGTCGATCTGAAGCTCACCGACACGGAGCTGGGCCTGCTGGGGGGACTTTCCTTCGCCGTCCTCTACACCCTGCTAGGCATTCCCATCGCCCGGCTGGCGGAGCGGTGGAACCGGGTTTCGATCATCTCCCTGGCCCTGGTCGTCTGGTCGGGGTTCACCGTGGCCTGCGGCTTCGCCGGCGGTTTTGTCCAGCTTCTGGCGATGAGGGTGGGGGTCGGGATCGGCGAGGCGGGTTGTTCGCCGCCGGCCCATTCCCTGATTTCGGACTATTACGAGCCGCGGCGCCGGGCCTCGGCGCTGTCGGTCTATGCCTTCGGCATCCCCCTGGGCAGCCTGATCGGCGCCGTCGCCGGCGGGTGGCTGGCCAAGACCTATGGCTGGAGGGTCGCCTTCATGGCCGTGGGGG
>JACDGF010000361.1 GCA_013815405.1 Caulobacteraceae bacterium
GGTCAGCTCGTCCTCGTCCCCGGCGCCGGCGACGCCATCGAACGGGTGCTGTTCGGCCTGGGCGAGCCGCCGGCCCAAGGCGCGATGGGGTTTCGCGCCCTGGCCGCCGGCCTTCCCGCCGGAGACTACCGTATCGCGGGCCCCATCGCCGGTTGCGACCCGACCCAGCTCGCCCTGGCCTGGGCCCTGGGGGCCTACCGCTTCGACCGCTACAAGAAAGAGCGCGCCGGCCCAGCGCCACGCCTTGCGCCGCCGCCCGGCGCGGACGTCGAGGAGGCCCGCCGGCTGTCGCATGCCTGCGCCCTGGCCCGGGACATGATCAACACCCCGGCCAGCGACATGGGGCCGCGCCAGGTGGAGACGATCGCGCGGGAGATCGCCGAGGCCTTCGGCGCCGCGATCACGGTCGTCGCCGGGGACGCCCTGATCGAAGCGGGCTATCCCGCCGTCCACGCCGTCGGCCGCGCGGCGGTCGCCGAACGGGCGCCCCGGATGATCGAGATCCGCTGGGGCGAGGCCGGGCGGCCCCTCGTCGCCCTGGTCGGCAAGGGCGTGGTCTTCGACACCGGCGGGCTGGACATCAAGCCCTCGGCCGGCATGGCCCTGATGAAGAAGGACATGGGCGGCGCCGCCCACGCCCTGGCCCTGGCCCGTCTGGTCATGGCGGCGGGCCTGCCGGTCAGCCTCGCCGTTCTGATCCCCGTGGCGGAGAACGCGATCGCCGGCGACGCCATGCGCCCGGGCGACGTCCTCGCCTCGCGCAAGGGCCTGACCATCGAGGTGGGCAACACCGACGCGGAGGGCCGGCTGATCCTGGCCGACGCCCTGGCCCGGGCGGCCGAACTTTCGCCCAGCCTGACCATCGACCTGGCGACCCTGACCGGCGCGGCGCGCGTCGCCCTGGGGCCGCAGGTGGCGCCCTTCTACACCCCCGACGACGACCTCGCCGCCGCCCTGGCCGACGCGGCCGAAGCGGTAGACGACCCGGTCTGGCGCATGCCGCTTTGGCGGGGTTACGAGGAGGCCCTGGAGAGCGACATCGCCGACATCCGCAACGACCCGGACGCCTGGGCCCAGGCCGGCTCGATCACCGCCGCGCTCTTCCTGCAACGCTTTGCGCCGCCGGGGCCGTGGGCCCATTTCGACATCTTCGCCTGGAACCCCCGCGCCCGGCCCGGCTGGCCGCGCGGGGCCGAGGTCCAGGCGATCCGCGCGCTCTTCGCCATGCTCGAGGCCCGATACCGGTGAGCGGCGATCCCCGCCTGACCCTGGCCCGCCCCGGCCTGGCGACCGCGAGCCTTCAAGGCGTCCTGCGCGCCGACCGTTTCGCGGAGGCTTCGCCGATGCAACTGGTCGCACCGATGGCCCCCCTGCGCGCGGCCGCCGATCCGGCCGCCGAACAGCTCGACCAGCTCCTGGCCGGCGAGCTTTTCGACGTGCTCGAGATCGAGGGCGCCTTCGCCTGGGGCCAGGCCCGGCGCGACGGCTATGTGGGCTTCGTCGAGGCCGAGGCCCTGTCGGGCGACCAGCTCGCCCCCACCCACTGGGTCACCGCGCCGACCACCTTCGCCTTCGCGGAAGCCTCGATCAGATCCCCGGCCTTCGGCCCGCTCAGCCTCAACGCCCTGGTGACCGTGGCCGAACAGCGCGGCCCGCTCGCCCGCGCCGTCCGGGTGGGCTGGATTCCCGCCGCCCATCTCGCGCCCGTCGGCTGGAATTTCACCGACGCCGCGGCGGTGGCCGAACGCTTCCTGGGCGCGCCCTATCTGTGGGGCGGGCGAAGCGGCCTGGGACTCGATTGCTCGGGCCTGTTGCAGCAGGCGCTCTACGCCCGGGGCCAGGCCTGCCCCCGCGACGCCGACCAGCAGGCCGCGCTGGGCGAGCCGGTCGCCCCGGGCGAGGCGCGGCGCGGCGACCTGGTGTTCTGGCGCGGCCACGCCGGCATCCTGCTCGACCAGACCCGCCTGCTGCATGCCAACGCCCACCACATGGCGGTCGCCATCGAGCCGCTGAGCGAAGCCGTCGCCAGGATCGCCGCGGCCGGCGTCGGCGAGCCCACGGCCTTTCGACGCCCCTGAGGCCTCACGCCGCGCCGGTCAGCACGCGCGCGAAAAGCTCCAGGTCGACATTGCCGCCCGACAGGATGATGGCGGCGGTTCGGCCGGCGAGGTCGAGCTTGCCGGCCAGGAGCGCCGCCAGGGCGACGGCGCCGCCGGGCTCCACCACCAGCTTGAGGGTGAAGAAGGCATGGCGCATCGCCGCCGCGACCTCGGCGTCGCTCACGGTCAGGACCCCGGCCAAGCTGTCCTGGAGCAACGGAAAGGTCAGGGCGCCCGGCATCGGCGCCTCCAGCGCGTCGCAGAGGGACCTGGGCGCGGCCGGCGCGGATCGGCGCTCGCCGGCCGCCAGGGAGAGGCGGGTGTCGTCGTGACCCTCCGGCTCGACCCCGAAGATCGCCGTCGCCGGGGAGCGGGCGCGGATCGCCACCGCCACTCCGGCCATCAGCCCGCCGCCGCCGACCGGCCCGACGACCAGATCGACCGCGGCCCCCAGGGCGGCTGCTTGGTCCGCGATCTCCAGGCCCACGGTCCCCTGGCCGGCGATGATTCGTTCGTCGTCATAGGCCGGGACGACGATGGCCCCGCGTTCCGCCGCGATGGCGGCGGCGATCGCCTCGCGGCTCTCCGTGGCGCGGTCATAGAACCGGATCTCCGCGCCGTGGGCGCGCGTCGCCGCGATCTTCACCCCGGGCGCGTCGGCGGGCATGACGATCAGGGCGACGAACTCCAGCAGCCGCGCCGCCAGGGCCACCCCCTGGGCATGGTTGCCCGACGAGAAGGCCACCACCCCCGCCGCGCGCTCGGCCCCGGTCGTCTGGGCGAGGCGGTTGTAGGCGCCGCGGAACTTGAACGCCCCGACCCTCTGCAGGGTCTCGGCCTTGATCAACACCCGCCCGCCGACCCGGTCGTTCAAGGCCGGGCTCTCGATCAGCGGCGTGACCACGGCGTGGCCCGCGATGCGGCGCGCGGCCGCCTCGATGTCGGCGAGGGTGACGGTCAAGGTTAAGGCGCCATGGGCGCCGTCTTAACGCGCTGGCGGGGATTCGCGGAAGCCGGCGGTCAGCCATCGATTCCGACTGTCAACGCAAAGTAGAAATGTCCCCCGATTCCCCCAAGTAGGAATGTCCCCTGGGTGGCGGTCGGTCTTGGGCGGAGGGGGTGGGTAACGCTCG
>JACDGF010000362.1 GCA_013815405.1 Caulobacteraceae bacterium
GTCATCCACCAGGTGCTTCCCAGGCGCACCGCCTTCACCCGCAAGGCGGCCGGACCGGGCGGCGGCGTTCAGGTGGTGGCGGCCAATGTGGATGTGGCGTTCCTGACCGCCTCGCTGGGCGGCGACCCCAACCCGCGGCGCCTGGAGCGCTACCTCGCCAGCGCCTGGCAGAGCGGGGCCACGCCGGTGGTCCTGCTCACCAAGGCGGACCTATGCCCGGACCTGGATGCCGCGGTCGCGTCGATCGAGCGCCTGGCCGCCGGCGCGCCCGTCCACGCTCTCTCGGCGCTCACCCGCCAGGGGCTGGAGGCCTTGAACGCCTATCTGATGCCGGGCCGCACGGCCGTGATGGTCGGCAGTTCGGGAGCGGGCAAATCCACCTTGCTCAACGCCCTCTTGGGAAGCGAGCGGATGGTGACCCAGGCCATCCGCGAACAGGACGGGCGCGGGCGTCACACCACCTCGCACCGCGAACTGATCCTGCTGCCGGGCGGCGGTCTCCTGCTCGACACCCCGGGGATGCGCGAACTGGGCCTTTGGGACAGCGAAGAGGGGCTCGCGGCGACCTTCGAGGACATCGAGGCCCTCGCGGCCGGATGCAAATTCAGCGACTGCGCCCACGGCGCCGAACCCGGCTGCGCCGTGCGGGCCGCCATTGCGCAGGGCGTCCTGGACGAGGCGCGGTTGCGGAGCCACCAAAAGCTGCAACGAGAACTGGACCACCTGCAGAGCAAGGAAAATCCGGTCTTGAGGGCCGCCAAGCGCCGGCAATGGGTGCAGACTGCCAAGGCCCAGCGGTCCGGGAAGAAGCTGCGGGGAAAAACCTAGACTGGGCGATCGGGCTGTCGTGGCGCCCACCGAAAGCCTGCCTATCGACCGCGCTTTCCGAGGGGTGCGCCAAGCTCATTCTTCGGATCGAGATAGGAGACCGTGGGGCTATCGCCCGCGTTCCAGCGCCAGAATACGAGATTGGCGCCCGCCGAATAACGCGCCGAGGCAACGCGAACACCGTGGAAATCAGGGCGTAGCCGACCGGCTAGGCGCCAAGTCGGCGGATCGGTCTTGTGTTCAAGGCGCCGGCGACGCGATCCAGAGAAACGCCGCCGCCCTCCGGGTCGGCTTCCGCCGCAATAACCGACTGAACATGCGCTCCATGTGCGGAAGCTGATAATATAGGCACATGAAGACGGGAGCAGGGGCTGCCCCTCACCCACTATAACGTCCGCTCCACCTGCTCGACGGTGAAGCATTCGATGAAGTCGCCGGCCTTGATGTCCTGGAATCCCTGGAAAGCCATGCCGCATTCCTGGCCGGAGGTGACTTCCGTGACCTCGTCCTTGAACCGCTTGAGGGTCTGTAACGTCCCCAGTTCCAGCACGACGACGTCCTGGCGGATGATGCGCACCCGCGCCCCCCGGCGCACGACGCCTTCGCGCACCCGGCAGCCGGCGATGCGGCCGACCTTGGAGATGTCGAAGGCCTGGAGCACTTCGGCGTTGCCCAGGAAGGTCTCGCGCTGGATGGGGGCCAGCATCCCCGACAGCACGCCTTTGATGTCGTCGATCAGGTCGTAGATGATCGCGTAATAACGGATCTCCACCCCCTCATGCTCGGCGAGTTGCCGGGCCTGTTTGGACGCCCGGACGTTGAAGCCCAGGATCGGCGCGCCCGCGCCCTTGGCCAGCATGACGTCGCTCTCGTTGATACCGCCGGCGCCCCAAAGGATGATGCGCGCGCGAACCTCGTCGGTGGCGAGCTTGTCCAGGGCGCCGACGATGGCCTCGGCCGAGCCCTGGACGTCGGCCTTCACCAGCAACGGCAGTTCCGAGACCTTCTTGTCGACCAGCTTGGCCATCATGTCCGCCAGCGATCCGCCGGCCCCGACCGGGGTGAGCGAGCGCTCGCGCTTGAGGCGGATGCGGTAGTCGGTGAGTTCGCGCGCCCGCGCTTCGTTTTCGACCACGGCGAAGGGCTCGCCCGGATCGGGGGCGCCGTCCAGGCCGAGGATTTCCACCGGCGACGAAGGCCCTGCCTCGGCGACCTGCTCGTCGCGTTCGTTGAGCAGGGCGCGCACCCGGCCCGAATTGGCCCCGGCGACGACGATGTCGCCCCGGCGCAGGGTTCCACGCTTGACCAGGACCGTAGCCACGGCGCCGCGCCCCCGGTCGAGCTTGGATTCAATCACCACCCCCTCGGCGGTGCGGTCGGGATTGGCCTTGAGGTCCATGACCTGGGCTTGCAGCAGGATGGCTTCAATGAGGTCGTCCAGGCCCAGCTTTTCCAGCGCCGAAACCTGCACCGCCTGGGTTTCGCCACCCAGGCTCTCGACCACGATCTCGTGCTGTAGCAGTTCATTGATCACCCGGGTGGGATCGGCGTCGGGTTTGTCGATCTTGTTGATGGCCACGATGATCGGGGCGTTCGCGGCCTTGGCGTGCTGAATGGCCTCAACCGTCTGGGGCATGACGCCGTCGTCGGCGGCCACCACCAGGATGACGATGTCGGTGACATTGGCGCCGCGGGCGCGCATGGCGCTGAAGGCGGCGTGGCCGGGGGTGTCCAGGAAGGTCACCCGTTCTCCGTCGGCGAGGCGCACCTGATAGGCGCCGATGTGCTGGGTGATGCCGCCGTGCTCGCCGGCCGCGACATCGGTGGCGCGCAGGGCGTCGAGCAGGCTGGTCTTGCCGTGGTCCACGTGACCCATGACGGCCACGACCGGGGGCCGGCCGATCAGGTGATCGTCCACATCCTGTTCGGCCAGGAAGCCGGTCTCCACATCGCTTTCGGAAACCCGGTGTACGGTATGGCCAAATTCGGTCGCCACCAGTTCGGCGGTGTCCGAATCGATCACGTCGTTGGTCTTGAGTATCAACCCCTGGCGGGTGAGGAACTTGATGATCTCGACGCCCCGGGTGGCCATGCGCCCGGCCAGTTCCTGCACGGTGATGACGTCGGGGATTATCACTTCGCGGGGGGTCTTGGCCTGCTCCTGACCGCCGCCCTTGCGCTTTTCACGCTCCCGTTCGCGGGCGCGGCGGACCGAAGCGAGGGAGCGCAGGCGCTCGACCGCGCCCTCGTCGTCTCCCGCGACCGCTTGGATGGTCAGGCGCCCCTCGCGGCGCTTGGGTTCGCCCTTGGTGCGCGAGACGGCCTTGCCTGCGCCGGCCTTGCCCTTGCGAGCCGCGTCCTCCTCGTCGAAGTCCGGCCGGCGATCGAGGTTCAGGCTTCCGG
>JACDGF010000363.1 GCA_013815405.1 Caulobacteraceae bacterium
TCTATGAGGAGAAGGTCGTCGACCTGATCATCGCCCGCGCCTCGGTGACCGACAAGGCGGTCTCCAAGGAAGAGCTCCTGAAGGAGGACGAACTGCCCGAAGGCTTTGGCGAGCCCGCCAAGCCGACCCGCAAAAAGGCGGTCAAGCCCAAGGCGAAGGCGGGCGGCGAAGTCGAACCCGGGCCGACGACCAAGGTCGCGGGCAGCCCCGCCAAGGCGAAGACGGCCGTCAAGGCTCCCGCCGACCAACCCAAGGCGAAACCGAGCCGCGCCAAGGCGAAAGCCGCGCCGCGATAGGGCTGCTTGCCTTGCAACCGCGCCGCTCCGGGGCGATATCGAAGATCCCAGCGCAAGGACCGCCCAAGCCATGACCGAGACCTTCACCAAGTCGCTCAATCTCGTGCCCATGGTGGTCGAGCAGTCGAGCCGCGGCGAGCGGGCCTTCGACATCTTTTCGCGCCTGCTTCGCGAGCGGGTGGTCTTCCTCAACGGCCCCGTGGACGACGGGATGTCGGCCCTGATCTGCGCCCAGCTCCTCTATCTGGAATCGGAATTCCCCAAGAAACAGATCGACATGTACATCAACTCCCCCGGCGGCATCGTCACCTCCGGCCTGGCGATCTACGACACCATGCAATATGTGCGCTGTCCCGTGGCCACGACCTGCATGGGGATGGCGGCGTCCATGGGGTCATTCCTGCTGATGGCCGGGGAGCCGGGCGCGCGCGTCGCCCTGCCCAATGCGCGGATCATGCTCCACCAACCCTCGGGCGGCTTCCAGGGCAAGGCGTCGGACATCGAGCGCCATGCCGAGGACATCATCAAGACCAAGCGCCGCTTGAACGAACTCTACGCCAAACACACCGGCCGGACCTTCGAGGAGGTCGAACGCACCCTCGACCGCGACCACTTCATGGACGCCGAGGAAGCCAAGGCCTGGGGCATCGTCGACCACATCTACGAAAGCCGGGTGGCGTCCGAAGCGGCCGCCGCCGCGGGCTAGGGACGGCCGAGGCGCATCGCGACGCGGCGCAGGAGCTCGGCGCCGCCATCCTGGTCGACTTGCATCCGCTCGAAGGCCTTGCCGTCCGCCGCCCTGAGGTCGGCGAACAGGCCGGCCACGTCTTCGTGAAAGTGCAAGAAAGCGCGAGATTTCAGATAGAAAACGCCCCGGCCCGTCTCGGCGAGCGCGGCGTGCCCGCGGATCCGCGCCAGCAACGGCGCCAGGCGATCCAGCGCGGCGGCGCCGGCGTGTTTCAGGGCCTCTCTCCAAACACCTTCATGCCCGCCTCATCGGCCAGGGCGAGCATCTCCAGGTCGCCGTCGCTGTCTCCGTAGGCCGCTTCGAGCCGCACATCATCGCCGAAAACAGCCTTGAGCCTCGCGACTTTTTCCGGCCCCCGGCAATTGGCGCCGTCCAGGCCTCCGGCCACTCGCCCGTCGGCGTCGAAGGCCAGGCGCGTACCGATCAGGAGATCCGCTCCCAGGCCCCGGGCGAAGGGCGCGACGGTGATCTCCGGCGACGCGGTGACGATGAGGAGGCGCGCGCCCCGGTTCTGCCAATCCTTCCAGCGGCGCACCGCGTCCGGGCGCAGGAGCCGTCGCGAACAGGTCGCCGCATGGCGGGTCGCCTGCGCTTCCAGCTCCGCGCGGGGCAGGCCGCGCAGGAACTCCCTCACCGCCGCCGCCTTGATCCGGGCGCGGTCGCGATCCGGGCATAGGCCAGGGTCGCCGGCGCCAGACGGGCCAGGCCCCAGGCGTATCGCGCCGCTCCCGCGCGCCAGGCGAGAAACGCGGCGAAACTGTCGCGCCAGGTCAAGGTGCCGTTGAAATCGAAGGCGACGAGGGGGCGAAACAAGGCCTCCCCCTGGCGCGCCGCCCCCACGTTTCCCATTTTCCCATCGTCCCGAACGGGCGACCCAAATGCGACACCCCGTCGCCATATGCGCTCAATCACCCCTGATAGGCTTGTGATCCGCGCTCGGATCGGGGAATGTCAAGATCGTGACACCCGCGGCGTGCCCGCCGCGGGCTGAAAGGTAAGGGGCGCCTTGGGAGGTGAGATGGCGTTCGTTGGCGCGAGAGCCCCCGAGAGTGAGAAGCGACGATGACTAAAGCCGCGAGCGGCGACAGCAAGAGCACTCTCTACTGCTCTTTCTGCGGCAAGAGCCAGCACGAGGTCCGCAAGCTTATCGCCGGCCCCACCGTGTTCATCTGCGATGAATGCGTCGAACTCTGCATGGACATCATCCGGGAAGAGCACAAGATCGCCTTCGTCAAGTCGAAGGACGGCGTGCCGACACCCCGCGAAATCCGCGACGTCCTCGACGATTACGTGATCGGCCAGGAGCACGCCAAGAAGGTCCTCTCGGTCGCCGTACATAACCACTACAAGCGGCTCAATCACGCTCAGAAGAACAACGACGTCGAGCTGGCCAAGTCCAACATCCTGCTGGTCGGCCCCACCGGCGTGGGCAAGACCCTGCTGGCCCAGACCCTGGCGCGAATCATCGACGTGCCCTTCACCATGGCCGACGCCACCACGCTTACCGAAGCGGGCTATGTGGGCGAGGACGTCGAGAACATCATCCTCAAGCTGCTCCAGGCGGCGGACTACAATGTGGAGCGGGCGCAGCGCGGCATCGTCTACATCGACGAGGTCGACAAGATCAGCCGCAAATCCGACAATCCCTCGATCACCCGCGACGTATCGGGCGAGGGGGTTCAGCAGGCCCTGCTCAAGATCATGGAGGGCACGGTCGCTTCGGTGCCGCCCCAGGGCGGCCGCAAGCATCCCCAGCAGGAATTCCTGCAGGTGGACACCACCAACATGCTGTTCATCTGCGGCGGCGCCTTTTCGGGCCTGGAAAAGATCATCTCGAGCCGGGGCAAGGGCACCTCGATCGGTTTTTCCGCCAAGGTGTCGGACCCCGATGATCGCCGCACCGGCCAGATCCTGCGGTTGATCGAACCGGACGATCTGCAGCGCTTCGGCCTGATCCCCGAGTTCATCGGCCGCCTGCCGGTGATAGCCACCCTGGACGACCTGGACGAGGTCGCCTTGGTGAAGATCCTCACCGAGCCCAAGAACGCCCTGGTCAAGCAGTACCAGCGCCTGTTCGACATGGAAAACGTCGGCCTCGCCTTCACTGACGATGCGCTCAAGGCCGTGGCCCGCAAGGCGATCCTGCGCAAGACCGGCGCCCGGGGGCGGCGCTCGATCCTGGAG
>JACDGF010000364.1 GCA_013815405.1 Caulobacteraceae bacterium
TGTCCCCGCCAAGAACCGCGCCGGCGAAGAGCGCGGTGAGACGATCGCCGGTTCCCCGGGGGGCGTCGGCCTGGCGCGGATGGGAGGCCAGCCAGGCCTGGCCGGCGTCGGCGTAGAGGACGCCGATGTTGGTCCCGACCTCGACCGAGGAGGCCAGCACAGGCCGGCCTAGCGACCGTGCGGCGTCCAGAGCCGTCGCGGGATCGCTGACCATCCGTCCCGTCAGCCGTTCGAGTTCCCAGGCGTTGGGCGCGACCAGGTCGGCGCGTGGGACGAGATCGGCGGCCAGGGCGTCGGCCACCGCCTCGGGGACATAGAACCCCACGCCTTCGTCGCCCATGATCGGATCGACGATCACCCAGGCCTTGGCGTTGAGCGCCCGTATCGCATCGAGCGCTCGCGCCGCCGCGGCGATCTGGGCGGGGCAAGCGAAATAACCGGTGACCGCCGCGTCCAGCCGCCCGAACACCCCCGCCGCCTCGACCCCGGCCAGCATGCCCTCGAAGATCTCGATCCCCACCGGCCCCCCGCCCGGCGCGCCAAGCCCCGGATGGCGGCCGAAAAGGACCGTCGGAACCAGCATCGTATCGATCCCCATCCGCGCCAGTGCCGCCGCCTGCGCGCTCCCGCCGACCGGGCTGGCCGCGACGTGGCTGGAGAGGATGAGGACCAGGGGCGACGTCAACCCGCCTCGCTTCCTCCCTCCGTCGGCGCATGGGGAGGGACAGTCGGCGCAGCCGTCAGGGTGGGGAAGTGGGACGCAACTCCGACGTTGGGGATGATCGAGGCTTCCCCACCCGGATCGCTTCGCGATCGTCCCTCCCCATGAAGGGGAGGGAGGGTGGGACTACGAAGCTCACCCTCGCTTCGCACCGCCCTAATACCGATAGTGGTTCGGCTTGAACGGGCCGTCCGGCGGGACGCCGATGTAGTCGGCCTGGGCGGGGGTGAGCTCGGTCAGCTGGGCGCCCAGCTTGCCCAGGTGCAGGCGGGCGACCTTTTCGTCGAGGTGCTTGGGCAGGGTGTGGACGCGCGTGTCATAGGCGTCCCGGTTGGTCCACAGTTCGATCTGGGCCAGGGTCTGGTTGGTGAAGCTGGCGCTCATCACGAAGCTCGGGTGGCCGGTGGCGTTGCCGAGATTGACCAGCCGGCCTTCGGACAGGACGATGATCTTCTTGCCGTCGGGAAACTCCACGTGGTGGACCTGGGGCTTTATCTCGTCCCATTTGAAGTTGCGCAGGGCCGAGATCTGGATCTCCGAATCGAAGTGGCCGATGTTGCAGACGATGGCGTTGTTCTTCATCCCGCGCATGTGGTCGACGGTGATCACGTCCTTGTTGCCGGTGGCGGTGACGAAGATGTCGGCCTCCCCCACCGCATCGTCCAGGGTGCGCACCTCATACCCTTCCATGGCCGCCTGCAGGGCGCAGATCGGGTCGACTTCGGTCACGATCACCCGCGCCCCGCCCTGGCGAAGGGAGGCGGCCGAGCCCTTGCCGACGTCGCCGTAGCCGCACACCAGGGCTATCTTGCCCGCGAGCATGACGTCGGTGCCGCGGCGGATGGCGTCCACCAGGCTCTCGCGGCAGCCGTAGAGGTTGTCGAACTTGGACTTGGTGACGCTGTCGTTGACGTTGATCGCCGGGAACGGAAGCTCGCCCCGCTCGGCCATCCGATAGAGCCGGTTGACGCCGGTGGTGGTCTCCTCGGAGACACCCTTGATCGCGCCTTGGATCGCCGAATAGAAGCCCGGCCGGTCGGCGAGGTAGCGCTTCATCACCGTGAAGAGAGCCTCCTCCTCCTCGTTGGCCGGCTTGTCGAGGAGGGCCGGGTCCGCCTCGGCCTTGGGCCCCAGGACGGTGAGCAGGGTGGCGTCGCCTCCGTCGTCGAGGATCAGATTGGGGTGGCCCCCGCCCTCCCATTCGAAGATCCTGTGGGCATATTCCCAATATTCGATCAGGCTCTCCCCCTTGACCGCGAAGACCGGGGTACCGCCCACGGCGATGGCGGCGGCGGCGTGGTCCTGGGTGGAGAAGATGTTGCACGAGGCCCAGCGCACCTGCGCCCCCAGGGCCTGCAAAGTCTCGATCAGCACGGCGGTCTGGATGGTCATGTGCAGGGAGCCGGCGATGCGGGCGCCCTTCAGCGGCTTGTCGGCCGCGAACTCCGCGCGCACCGCCATCAGGCCGGGCATCTCCGTCTCGGCGATCTCGATTTCCTTGCGGCCCCAGGGGGCCAGGGCGATATCCTTGACGACATAGTCGGCCATGGCGGCTCCTCGTTCACGCTGCGCCGCCCCTATAGACGGGCGGCGGTGGGGGCGCAACGGAGATATAAGGATATCTTTATATCTTATCTCCAGCCACGGCCTTCAGCGCCGCTCCCAGTTCATCCGCCGCCTCGGACGTGGTCGCCCAGGAGCACATGAACCGCACCGCGCCGCCGATGAAGCGGTAGGCGAACCAGCCGGCCTCGCGCAGTCGCGTCAGGGCGGCGTGGTCCATCTCCACGAAGACGGCGTTGGCCTCCACGGGGTGGACAACGGGGAAGGGCATGAGGGCGGCCAGGCGAGCAGCCATGGCGTTGGCGTGGGCGGCGCGGGAGGCCCAGGCGCCGGCCTCGAGCATGCCTATCCAAGGGGCGGCCAGGAAGCGGGCCTTGGAAATCAACTGGCCGGCGTGCTTCAGGCGCGCCCCGAAGCGCCGCGCCAAGCTCTTGTCCAGAAGGACAATAGCTTCGCTGGGCGTCGATCCGGCCTTGGTTCCGCCCAGGATCAGGACATCGACGCCGAGGCGGCCGACCGCCTTGGGGTCGAATCCGGCGGCGACGGCATTGGCCAGGCGCGCGCCGTCCAGATGGATCTTCAATCCCCGCGCCCTGGCCGGCGCGATCAGCGCGGCGAGCCCCGCCTCCGAATAGACCGCGCCGTATTCGGTGGCTTGGGTCAGCGACAGGGCGGCGGGCGCTTGCCAGTGGGCCTCGTCCGGCCGGTCCAGGGCTCGGGTGAGGGCCCCCGGCTCGATCCGGCCCGCCGCTCCCGGCAGGACGATGATCCCGACCCCTCCGCCGAAAAAGCCCGGCGCGCCGGTCTCGTCGGTGGCGACATGGGAGTGTTCGTGGGCGATGACCGCCTCGTGGGGCGCCGCCAGGGCCGCGAGGCAAAGGGCGTTGGCCGCCGTGCCGGAGGCCGCGAACCGCACCTCGGCGTCGACGTCGAGCAGGGCGC
>JACDGF010000365.1 GCA_013815405.1 Caulobacteraceae bacterium
GCCCAGGGAAATGTAGATGTAGAAGTCGGTCAGGCGCTCGGGCGCCGGGCGGCGCGCCACCAGGGCCTGGTGGCAGACGAGGGCGGTCAAGAAGAAGCTGGCGAAATGCACCGCCGAGCCCAGGAGGAAGTGCCCGGTCACGGCATGGAGCAAGGCGCACGCCGTCGTCAGAGCGACGGCCTGACCGAAAAGGGCGGCGGGGCGCGGAATCAGCGGGCGGCTCTGGAAGGCGATGATGAAGGTGGCCAGATAGAGGGCCAGGGGCGCGACCCACAGGAACGGCGCCGAGCCGACGTCGGTCGTGACATAGCTCGTCACCCCCAGCATCAGGCTCGAGGGGATGGCGGCCAGCGCGATCCAGCGCGCCCGGTCGGGCCAACCAATTCTCGCGGCGCCTTTCACCGCCGCGCGATCGCGAAGCGGGGGCGTCCGACGCCACAGGATCGCGCCCAGAACCAGCATCACGCCGGCGAAGGCCGCGTAGCCCAGGCTCCAACCTTGGGTCTGATGACGCAGGCTGAGCGCCGGCTCGACGGCGACCGGATAGGCCAGCAAGGCCAGGAGACTGCCCAGGTTGCTGGCGGCGTAAAGGCCATAGGGCTCGCGCCCGCCCTCCCCGCCAACGAGGCGCGCGTGCCAGGCCTGGGCCAGGGGCGCGGTGGCGCAGAGCGCCGCGAACGGCGCCCCGATCGAGAGGGCCAGCGTCCCCACCAGCCAAAGGGCCGGCGCGCCGGGCGGCGGATCGCCGAGATGGGTCGAAACGCCCAGCGGCAACGCCAGGGCGGCGATGGCCATGACGCCCAGATGGGCGACGATCTGAACCCGCGTCGAGGCCAGGCGCTGGAGGAGATGGGCGTAGACGTAACCGGCCAGCAGGGTCATCTGGAAAAACGCCAGGCTGGTGTTCCACACCGCCGCCGACCCGCCCAGCACCGGCAGGACCAGCTTGGCCATCATCGGCTCGACCATGAACACCAGGGCGGCGCTGGCGAACACGGTGACAACGAACAGCGACGGGGCGATGGCGCGCGGCTTGGGCGCGTCGGCGGCGGACATGTCGATTCGCCCTTGAAACCCCGGACGCGCCGATGTTGGTCTGCCGGCGCGCGGCTTGGCTAGAGGCTGATGAAAGGGCCCTTGATGTTTTCCCTCGAAATCCAGACCCTGGCCCGGCTGATCATCGACGATGCGCGAGAACGCTCCCTTCGGATCGTGACGGCCGAAAGCTGCACCGGCGGGCTGGTGGCGGCGGCGATCTGCGCCATTCCCGGTGCGTCGGACGTCTTCGAACGGGGCTTCGTCGCCTACACCAACCGCGCGAAACAGGAGCAACTCGGCGTCTCGGGCGACCTGATCGCGGACCTGGGCGCCGTCTCCGAACCGATCGCCCGGATGATGGCCGAAGGCGCTCTGGAGCACTCCCACGCCCATCTCGCCGTGGCCGTCACCGGAGTCGCCGGCCCCGGCGGCGGCACGCCGATGAAACCGGTCGGCACGGTCCACTTCGCCACCGCCCGCGCCAACCAATCGGTCCGCCACCGGATGGAGATGTTCGACCTCGACGAACGCCGGGACATCCAGATGGCCTCGGTGGAGGCGGCGCTGGAGATGCTTCGCGAGCGGTTACGGTAGGCCGGCGCTACGTCTCCCCCGCCATCGCCCGGATCGCCGACCATTCGGCGGGCGTCACCGGTGTCACCGAGAGGCGGAACTGGCGGAACATGACCATTCCGGCCAGGGCCGGATTGGCGCGCATGTCGGCCAGGGGGACCGGCTTCGGCAGCGCCCGCTCCGGCTCGATCTGAACCGCGACGAAGCGCCCGGTCGGATCGGTCGGATCGGCGAAGGCCTCGCCGGAGACCTTGGCCACGCCGACCACGGAAAGTTCGGTCCTCGAATGATAGAAGAGAAGCAAGTCGCCCACACGCATGGCGCTCAGCCAGATCGCCGCCTGGGCGTTGCGCACCCCGTCCCAGACCGTCCGGCCGTCACGGGCCAGATCATTGAACCCATATTTCTCGGGTTCGGATTTGATCAGCCAGATCGAGGGTGACGATGCTTTCATCTTACGTTCCCGAGGCGAGCTTCACTTGGCCAAGATGTTCAATGCGCGGCGGTAGCGACTGATGAGGTCTTCGGCCTTGGCCATCTTGGTTTCGAATGTCGGATAGTGGGAGCCCGACCGATCGCCGCCGTCCGTCGTTTCGGTCGGGAGGGGTGGTTCGCCGCGAAGGTTCAACTGGCTGATGGCATCCTTCGACAGAACGACACCGCAAAATTCGCCGGTCTTTCGGACTTTGGCATCGCGCATGGGACGCTCCCGAATTTTACAGAGCGCGTAGCAACGTCTCTCGCCCCAGGCTACGCAAAGTCCTCGTCAAAGCCAAAGGCATATCTTCACCCGATGACCAAGCCTGATCGCCCTACCGGGAAGACCGATTGGCCGCGAATCCGCGCGATGTCCGACGAGGATCGCCTCGCCGGCGCCTTGGCCGATCCCGGCGCCCAGCCGCTCGCCGATGAAATGCTCGCACGGACGAAGCGCGCCAATGTCGTCAAGGCGCCCGCCTGAGGACCTCCGCCCCTCACCCATAAAGCTCTAGCGCCCGCCGCTCGAAGCACGCCACCAGCCGCGTCACCGCCTTTTCGAAATTGGCGGCCAGAAGCCTCTCAAAAAGCCGGGAGCCGAACTCGAAATCGATCTCGAAGGCGAGTTCGGCGCCCTTTTCGTGCGGTTCGAAGCGCCAGCGGGTTTCGAGGCGGCGGAAGGGGCCGGAGAGGAGGGCGACGTCGATCGCCATGGCGGGGCGGTCCAGGCGGACGCGGGTGGAGAAGCGTTCGCGGACGATCGAGAATTTCACCTTGGCCTCGGCGTCCAGGAGGGTCACCCCCTCTTCCGGCTCCCGCCGGTTCCAAGTTCTGAGCTGGCTTACCCAGCGGACGAACGCGGGGTAGCGCTCCACGTCCCCTACCAGATCGAAGAGCTGCTCGGGGGTGTAGGGGAGGACGCGGGTCAGGCGGTGGCGCAAGCGCGCGGCGCCTCGGCTCTGAGCGCCCGGCGCGCCGCCTGAAGCCGGGCGAAATCCTCGCCCGCGTGGTGGGAGGAGCGGGTCAGGGGGCTGGCGGACACCATCAGGAAGCCCTTGGCCCGGGCGATGGTCTGCAGGGCGGCGAACTCCTCGGGGCGCC
>JACDGF010000366.1 GCA_013815405.1 Caulobacteraceae bacterium
GCTCTGGGCCAGGGTGAAGGAGAGGGGCCGGCCTGAGCGTTCCACGATCCGGCGCAGTATGGCGAACTGGAGCTTCGGATCGGTGAAATCGGAGACCACCTGCAGCACGCCCCTGCCGGCGGCGGCCAGGCCCAGGGCGATGCCGGTGAGCTCGTCCTCGCCGGCGGTCAGGGTGGGGGTCGGGGCGCCGTCGCTGGTCCGGTGGTTGAGGGTGCGCGAGGTGGTGAAGCCCAGCGCCCCGGCCTCCACGGCGCCCCTGGCGATGGCGGCCATGGCGGCGATGTCGGCGGCGGTGGCTGGCTCGCGGTCGGCGCCCCGCTGGCCCATGACGAAGACGCGCAGGGCGGCGTGGGGAAGCTGGCCGCCGATGTCGATGTCGAACCGGCGTTCCTCCAGGGCGTCCAGGTAGTCGGGATAGCTCTCCCACGTCCACGGTAGGCCCTCGGCCAGGACCGGGAAGGGAATGTCCTCCACCCCCTCCATGAGCTTGATCAGACGGTCGTGATCGGCCGCCCTGCACGGCGCGAACCCGACCCCGCAATTGCCCATCACCACGGTGGTGACCCCGTGCCAGGACGACGGCGTCATGCGCCCATCCCAGGTCGCCTGGCCGTCGTAGTGGGTGTGGATGTCCACGAACCCCGGCGTGACGATCCGCCCCCGCGCGTCGATCTCCTCGACCCCCGCGCCCGCGACGGCGCCCACGGCGGCGATGAGCCCATCCTTCACCGCCACGTCGGCCTCGAACGCCGCGCCGCCCGACCCGTCGATCACGCGACCGCCGCGGATCACAAGGTCGTAGGGTCGGTCCATACGTTCTCCCGTCGACGCAAACTTATCGCTGGACATTGCCGCCGAGGCCCCGGCGTGAGTCAAGCCGTTTGGGAGCACGGAAACGAGTGAGCGAGGGTGCCGAAAGCTCCCCTTACTTCGCTGGGCGCGCGCGCAAAGTGAAATGAACGGAGCCGGATGAGGCGCTGAATTTAACTCCATGTACCGTAGTACTGGAGATGGACTCCCCTTTAGCAAGAGCCACGAGCGTGTTGACCGCTGAAGCCTTATCGGCCTCCGGTGCATTGGGAATCGTCGCCTCAATCAGCGTTCGCACATCCTTCTCGCTGTCATCCTGAGTCATGCCATAATTTGGCGACGCTTCATTGGTGATAGAAAGCGAAGCGACTTCAGAGGTGGGTGAAACGTATGATCTAATAACGTCACTGTTATCAGTCTTATTGAACCAAATCGCCCTGTAGCGTCTCTTATTATCCGCCACAACCGGACTCCACGAAACAAGGATCTCTGGTCTATCGGCCAAGCTTTTGTTAAGTCGGCTGGAAATGACGGAGAGATCGGATGACCATCCGGCAGCAATAGCCTCGGCGTTGGGCGGCGTTAGCGAGTTCTCCTGAGCACCGCGAACGACAGTCCAAATCCAAAATGCGGCCCCGAATGCCAACACCACCAGGAGGCCAATAGCGGTATCCTTCGCCTTCTGCGCGTCTTGTTCGCGAACGACTGCTTTTGCTACAGCCGTTTCGTCAATTTTCAACACACCAACCTCCCCACGTGGTTCGCGGCTGTCGTCGGCACCATTTACCGCCGCAAGGAGAAACCACGTCAAGCGCAAAGTGGGCCCGGCTAGCGTTGCAGTTCGGAACTCGTCAGAAATGACGGCCGACAATCCACTATTGTAGCCGCATGCCGTGGCGGATGCGCAGGATGTGGACCTCGCCTCCGACAACCTCGTAGCGGATGATGTAGGGATAGACGATCAGCAGTTCACGCAGGCTAGTGCCGTATACCGGGCGGCCTCGATGCGGGTCGGTCGAAAGACTGGCGCCGGCCTGGAACAGGCGATCAGCCAGATGCGCGGCGGCCCTGGGATTGAAGTCGCGGATGTAGTCGTGGATTCGCCACACCTCTCGCACCGTCGCCGGCGGCCAGATCACGCGCATGGGTTAGTCGAGCGGGGGCGGCGTACTGCTTTCGCCACGCGCGAGGCGCCGGAGCCATTCTCCGACCACCTCGTGCGGAATCCCCTTTCCCGCCGCGATCTCGGTTCGGGCTTGCGTGATGGCCGCCGCCTCCAGGGCTTCGTCCGTTTCGTCGAAGATGGTCTTGGGTTGGGCCATGGGGCGAGCATAGCATCGGAGCGCGGGGCTTGGAAGGCGCGGCCCGGCCGCGAAAAGCCGACCGACCGAGCCATCGATCACCCACCCGTGAGACAGCTTAGCCGCCGGAGGGGGCTTGTGTGAGAGAACGGTCGCGAACCTGCGGGGGGCCACGCCTCCCACCCCCCGCCGTCATCCGCACGCCTCTCTTCCCGTCGGCGTGGGGGAAGTACCGCCGAAGGCGGGGAAGGGGGCCACACCCCGGGCGCCGCAGGCCCCCTTCGGCGCTTCGCGCCACTTCCCCAAAGGGGGGAAGAGAACGGGATTGGCGATCTCGTGTTCTTGAGCATTCCCAAACCCGGTTAGACTCCGCCCCGTGAGTCGCCGCCCCTTCACCTTCTATGAGTTCTTCGCCGGCGGGGGGATGGCGCGGCTGGGGCTGGGGGCGGGGTGGGCGTGCCGGTTCGCCAATGACTTCGATCCGGTGAAGGCGGCGGCCTATCGGGCCAATTTCGGCGGCGGGGACTTTCATCAGGGGGACGTGTTCGATCTTACCGCCGCCGACCTGCCGGGGCGCGTCGATCTGGCCTGGGCGTCGAGCCCCTGCCAGGATTTCAGCCTGGCCGGCGGCCGGGCTGGCTTGGCGGGCGGGCGGTCGTCGGCGTTCCATGGCTTCTGGCGGCTGATCGAGGGGCTGAACGCGGAGGGGCGGGCGCCGCGCGTGGTGGCGGTCGAGAACGTCCCCGGCCTGCTCACCTCCCATGGCGGGCGGGATTTCGCCGCGGTGTGCCGCGGGCTGACGGCTCAGGGCTACCGGTTCAGGGTGCTGGAGGTCGACGCGGCGCGGTTCCTGCCCCAGTCGCGGCGGCGGGTGCTGATCGTCGGCGCGCGGGAGGGCCTGGCGGCCGACCCGCGAACATGGTGGCCGGCATGGCCGGCCGTCCCGCCGGAAGGCCGAACCCTGGACCTCGCCGCCGTGCTCGAGCCCGACGATCGCGTGGCCTGGCGTTCGAAGGCCCAGACCGGGCGGCTGGTCTCGCTGATGAACCCGCGCCACCGGGAAC
>JACDGF010000011.1 GCA_013815405.1 Caulobacteraceae bacterium
GCGCAAGGGGCCGATCCGCTCGGCGACGACCGGCGCCGCGATCATGAAATTCGATTGGGGCGTCACCCTCGGGGCCGCCCGACGGTCAGAATTTCAGGCAAAAATCGATCAGGCGCGCCTTGTCCCAATAGACCTTGCCCAGATAGAGGCCCGGCGCGATCAAGCGGATCTCGTCGCGGATCCAGTGGGCGACGAGCGAGGTCGTCGAATAGTCCAGGACGACGCAGTCCTTGCCGTCGAGCCAGCTCGCCGCCGGGTAGACGCGGGCGATGATGGCGTTCCAGCCGAACGGCAGGATGCGGTTCTTGAGATCCCCGGCCTTGGCGTCGAAGACCTTGCCCTGCCAGGCGAAGTGATTGACGAAGCTGGCGATCGTCGGGCTGAACGACGTGCCGGGCGCGATGATCGCAGTGCCGTCCGCCTCGCCGTCGGGAATCGGCCCCGGCTCGCTGGCGGTGAACAGGGCGTCGAGGTCCGCCTGGGACATCGTGAGCAATTGTTCGACGGTCCTGGTCATCGGCCACCCCCTTTTTGCCAAGGGGCGATTTGTCGTCAAACCGCGACGGCCTTGCAACCGATTATTCGCGCGGGGCGCCGACGGAGATCGCGCCTGGCCGCGTGGAAACCTCGAACGATCCATCGTCGGCCGCGGCCGCCGCAACTCTTTCCCGGAGATTCGAAACCATGAAGTCGCCCCTCATCGCGTCCGCCGCCATCGCGGCCTGCTTGCTGGCGGCCGGCGGCGCCGTCGCCAAGCCCAACAGCCCCAAGGCCATGTGCGCGGCCGATGTCCAGCGGATGTGCCCCACCGCCGCCCAGGGGCGCGGCTATCTGAAGCGATGCTTCAAGGGCCGCATGGACCAGGTGTCCCCCGACTGCCGCTCCGCCCTGGAAATGGCCCGGGCCAGGCACGCCCAGAAGAAGGCGGCCATGGCGGCCGGCGGAGGCCAGCAATACACCTCTCCCGACGGCCAATACGCTTCCCCCGACGGCTCCCCGCCCTCGCGCTGATCGCGCGGCGATCCCGCGCTCCCATGGGAGCGCGGGCGTCCCGTCCATGGGCGCTCGCCCCTCCTATTGAACCCTGCCTACAATATGGACGAAAATTTGCTCCATGTGGGCGTGCCTGTAATAAGGCGCTCCTTCTGGTCAGTACCTTCGACTGTCATCGGGTTGCGCCTCCGAGGCCACGGCCCGCATAGTGTCGTCCGATGGCGACGCCCGAACAGAAGGCCCGCCAGCTCATCGACGCCCAGCTCGGGGCGGCGGGCTGGGTTATCCAGGATCGCGGCGAGATGAACCTCGGCGCGGGCCTCGGGGTGGCCGTGCGCGAATACCCGTTGGCCGGCGGACCTTGTGACTACCTGCTGTTCGTGGACCGGAAAGCCTGCGGCGTGGTTGAGGCCAAACCCGAAGGACGGACGCTGTCGGGCGTCGCGGAACAGGCTGGCGGCTATCAGCAGCAGCTCCCCGGGCACTTGGCCAACTGGGGCGATCCCTTGCGCTTCGACTATGAGGCGAGCGGCGCCGAAACCCTGTTCAGCGAAAGAGCGGACCCCGAGCAGAGATCGCGTTACCTTTTCACGTTCCATCGGCCCGAAACGCTGCTGGATTGGCTGAAAGATGGTTCGTCGCTCCGGGCGCGGTTGGCGGAACTGCCGCCCCTCGATGTGACGGGTCTCCGCGAGTGCCAAATCGAAGCCCTTATCATCCTGGAAACCTCCCTCGCCCGGGCCGATCCCCGCGCCCTGGTCCAGATGACCATGGGCGCGGGCAAGACCTTCACCGCCGCCACCTTGAGCTATCGCCTGCTCGCCCACGCCGACGCCCGCCGCATCCTTTTCCTGGTCGACCGTAACAACCTCGGCCGCCAGGCGCTCAAGGAGTTCCAAGACTATCGCCCGCCAGGGACGGGGCGCCTGTTCACCGAGCTCTACAATGTCCAGCGTTTGGGCGCGGCAGGCCTCGATCCGGCGGCGAAGGTCGTGATCTCCACCATCCAGCGGGTGTTCGCGCAGCTCACCGGCGCCGCGCTCGACGAAGCCGACGAGGAGGCCAGCGGTTATGAGAGCGAAACCGCGGGCGCCGTTCGCGAGGTCGCCTACAACGGCGCCCTGCCGCCCGAGACCTTCGACATGGTCATCGTCGATGAGTGCCACCGCTCCATCTACGGAACCTGGCGCCAGGTGCTCGACTACTTCGACGCCTTCACCATCGGGCTCACCGCGACGCCCTCGGCCCACACCATGGGCTATTTTCAGAAGAACCTCGTGGCCCAATACCCCTATGAGCGATCGGTCGTCGACGCAGCTCCTGCGCCGCATCCTGGACGACCGACGGAGCAGTTGGCGGAGAAAGGCCCACGGCGCCTGCAAAATCTACCGTGAAGTCCCGGTTCCCAATACTGAAGGGATGCCTGAATTACCAAACGGCTGGGTGTGGGCGAGCAGTGAAATGTTGGCGGAAGGCGGTTGGGGAGGGATCGTCATCGGCCCCTTTGGAAGCAATCTGAAAGTTTCAAATTATACGGCGTCTGGCGTCCCACTGGTGTTTGTCCGGCATATTCGCTCGCATGACTTCGCGGGGATTCGTCCTCAGTTCATCTCTGCCGTCAAGGCTCGTGAGTTAGCAGCCCATGAAGCCGAGCCCGGCGACATATTGATCACCAAAATGGGGGATCCACCTGGGGACGCGGCCATTTATCCTTCGGGGTTTCCGAACGCTGTCATCACCGCCGACTGCATTCGATGGCGACCAACGCCCTTGATGAACACCTCCTTCCTTGAAATGTGGGTCAACTCCTTCTGGGCGTCGCTGGATCACGAGCAAGACCCAAGGCGTGGCGCAGCAGAAAATCAGTTTGGAATTATTTCGCGCCCTTCCGGTACCCGTCGCCAGCCGCGAAGAGCAACAGCGTATCGTCGATGAGGTAGGTCGACTGCAGGGTCAGACCGGTCGTGGCGAGATGGAATTCGATGTTCCCACCCTCCGCCAATCCATCCTCGCCGCCGCGTTCCGGGGAGAATTGGATTTGGGCTCGTGACCGAAGCCGCCGACGTCGATCGCCTGTTGGCTCATACCAAGACGATGGCCGGAACCGCCGCCTGGGCCTTGGACGGCCGCGAAACAGTCTCACGGCTGGCCGTTTCCTTGGCTGTCGACGGCGTGCTCAGCGGTTTAATTTTCCATGCGCGCGCGACGCGCCACACCGACCCTCAGCGAGGCGCATGCGCTCTCATCCTCGATCGACATCCCGTCCAACGCCTGTCGATCCTCCCTGACCACGAGCACTACAATCCCTTCCTGAAGACCGCCCCGCCGAACCTGCGAGGGTTGCGGCTACCGGCGGGGCGCAGCCGCCTTCACCCTTGGCGGCTCAATCGCGCCTGGCCTCGCCTATCGTCCGACAATCTGGGCGTGGCCGAGTCGCTCGATCCCGAACCGTCGTCGTTCGCCGCGGCCATCGCGATTTTCCTGGGACTATGCGCTATTGAGGGCGATCTCCCGCCGCCGCCCTGGGAGCCGAGACTGTTGTGACCCTGCTCAAACCCATCGCCTTCGACGTCTCTCGCGCGGTAGGGGCTGCCGTCGCCGCGCCCGAGGGTGTGCGCATCGAGACGACGACGCTTCTGCCGGGCGGCGGCGTGGCGGCGGTGTCGGTCCGCCCCGCCGGCGAGTCCTTTGTGGTCAGCGACGACGGCGTGGCCAGAAGCGCCCTCCTTACCTTGATGGTCCACGACCTGGCGGCGGCGGATTTCCGGCGGGGCCGCGAGATCGCGGAGGCGAGTGGCCTCACCTTCGACGACGATATCTTTTCCCTTGGCGATGTTTCCCTGGCCCAACTGCCCGCCGCCGTCGCCTTCGTGGCAGACGCGAGCCGGGCCTGGGTTCAAGCGGTCTTGGACAGGCGGGCGAGGCGCGCCGAGCGCGATCTGGCCCATCGAACCGCGGAGCGCCTCAAGGAAATGTTTCCCGCGGCCCATGTCGAGCCGGAAGGCGAACTGATGGGCGCCAGCACAAAGACCCACAGGTTCGATTTCGTGATGACCTTGCCTGGAAACCGGTACGCCGCGTTTCAGACGGTCTCGCCCGTGCCGACGTCGATCGCGGCCACCCATCTGAAGTTCTATGACCTATCCCAGGTGCATCCGGACTGGCCGAGAGAAGCGATCGTGGAGAGCTACTCCCTTTGGCGCGCCGACGATTTGGCCGTCATAGCTCAGGTCTCCAGCCATGTGCGGGACTTCGCGAAACCCTGGCTGGACCTGGCCTCCCTTCACGCATGAACGAACAGACCCTCGTCTCCAAGGTCTGGAACTACGCCCATGTCCTGCGCGACGAGGGGGTGTCGTTTGGCGACTATCTGGGTCAGATCAGCTTTCTGCTCTTCCTCAAGATGGACGAAGAGCGGACCACCTACCTCAACGAAGGCTCGCTCATCCCCGCCGAATTCCGTTGGGAGGCCCTGCGCGGCAAATCGGGCGATGCGCTGGACGTTCACTACAAGGATGCGCTGGCGACGCTCGCCAGGCGGGACGACCTGGTGGGCACCCTGTTCCTCAAGGCCGAGAGCAAGATCAACGATCCGGCCAAGCTGCAGCGCTTGGTGGACCTGATCGACGGCGAGACCTGGATGGGCGTCAACGTCGACATCAAGGGGGCGATCTATGAGGGACTCTTGGAGCGCAACGCCGGCGAGGTGAAGTCGGGGGCCGGCCAGTATTTCACGCCTCGCGCCCTCATCCGGGCGATGGTCGAGGTGGTCGATCCCGAGCCCACCGAAACCGTCTGCGATCCGGCCTGCGGCACCGGCGGCTTTCTGCTCGCCGCCTATGAGCACATGAAGGTCAAGCCCGGCGCCGCCGATCGCGCCGCCTCGATACGCTTGCGGCATCACAACTTCCGAGGCTACGACATCGTCGCCGAGGTGGTGCGGATGTGCGCCATGAACCTCTATCTGCACGGCGTCGGCGGCGCCAGATCGCCGGTGGAACAGCGCGACTCCCTGCGCTCCGACACCGGTGAGCGTTTCGACGTCGTCCTCGCCAATCCGCCCTTCGGCAAGCGCCAGTCGTTCCGGATCGTCAACAAGGAAGGCGATATCGAGTCCGAGCGCGAGGACTACGTGCGCGACGACTTCACCGTCACCACGTCCAACAAGCAGCTCAACTTCCTGCAGCACATCATGACCATCATGACGCCGACCGGCACCGCGGCCGTGGTGGCGCCAGACAATGTGCTCTTCGAGGGCGGCGCGGGCGAGACCCTGCGGCGGCGTCTTCTGAAGGACTTCAATTTCCACACCCTTCTGCGCCTGCCCACGGGGATTTTCTACAAGCAGGGCGTGAAGGCCAATGTCCTGTTCTTCGAAAGGGTCGCGGCCGGCGAGCGCGTCGCCACCGAGGCCCTCTGGGTCTACGATCTTCGCACCAACCAGAACTTCACCCTTCGCGAACGCCCCCTGGCGCGCGCCGACCTCGACGACTTCGTGGCGTCTTTCCACAGCGGTCGCCGCCATCAACGCGAGGAGAGCGAACGGTTTCGGCGCTTCCCCTACGAAGACCTGGCCAAGCGCGACAAGCTCAACCTCGACATCTTCTGGCTAAAGGACGTTGGCCACGTCGACCCCGACAGCCTTCCGCCCCCTGACGAAGTCGCCGCCGAGATCGTCGAGAACCTGGAATTGGCGTTGGAGAAGTTCCGCGGCGTGGCGGCGGCGCTGGCGAGGGTGGAATGAGTAAACCGTGCCAGCAGCACCGTCAGAAGGCGAACGATTCAGGGCCTCCCGTCCCTGTTGACCGCTTCTTCTCCATTTTGACCTGCGAAACTTCCGCCCACTTCTCGTAGATGTTGCGAACGCGGCCATTAAGTTCTTCGTAGGTCATTAGCGAAACGCCCTCGTTGAAGTCGAGAACGATTGAGCGGTCGTCTCCGGCGGGCGGGAAGTGTACAATAGCCAGCCGGGCATCACTGAGATCTGGGTGCCGCGCCCGAATCCACGCGTCTTGCATCGAGAGTGCAACCCGTCGAGCCTCCAGGGCCGCCAAGCCGTGATCACGACGGTGATCGAAGAACGGAATGAACGGTCCCTCCCCGTCATCAACCACGACATCCGCCCAGAACCTCACCGTCTCATTCAAACCGATAGGCATCCGACCCATTTCGACCTTCACAGCCTTCCAACCGTGTAGCCGCGCTGTGTCGAAGAGAACCTTTCCTACGCCAACATTTGACTCGCGCTGGACGTCGCCATGCGTACAGGCGCGTTCCATCTGTCGCTTTACCGAAGGCCATGTCACAGGCGCCATGTCATCAAAGAGCGGTGTGACCGCGTTGAGCAGATCTGCGGTCGAAGATCGGACGGGTTCATAGGACCACGATCCTCCGCCAGCCTCGTACGCCATCAGCGCGCGTTCAAGCATTTTTTCGCTGTTCAGCGCGGAGAACCGCGCCAAGTCGATCTCAGACAAGCGGCGAATCTTCATTCGGCTCTCCAACGCGACTGTCAGGACCAACGGATACCCTTTGGAACCTGAATCGTTCTCGGGTGACATTATCGGAGATTCGAAGCCCAAGCACCACGGATGTTTTTGCTTTGTTCACCACGAACGCCCACGGTCCATCTGGCGCATGAGTGATTTCGATCAGGCGTCCGGCCGAGAGGTGTCCGAGGGAGCCCAGAACGCCAACGATAACACGCTGCACCTCAATATCATCGGGAACGGGCATCGGCCGAGTTGCTCCGGTCATCACATCGCGCGCCGTTGCACGAGTCTCTATGGGGCGACCCTCTTCGCATTTGAAGGCGCGGTAAACTGCGGGATGCACGGGTCCATAAGTCCAAGCCTCAAAGCATCCGTCGAGCAACGGATTCCCTGTACGAATTAAATATTGACCGTGTGCAAAATAGAGCAGCTTCTGTAGCGCAAGATTGCTCAGCTTGAGACCAGCGACCGCCGCCTGATCAAGCATGAGGTTGGCGACAGCGCGGGGGTCGAATGGCGGACCCTTAGGCATGCTTACGCTATCCCCGAAACGAATCATGTCCGAGCATCGTCTAGACCCGTTGGGGCGGCAGTGTAAGGGCGAAAGAGAACAAAAAGCGAACTTTTTCCGCATCGCTTGGCGGCGGCCTCGGAAAACTTTGGTGGTATGGGAGGGCGCCCATTGAGGCGACAACCCCGAATAGGAAAGATGTTATAATTACAGCGGTGCGGCCTCGACCACGGGGACCCCGCATCGGACCGTCAGCAATCCAAGCCCCAAGCTTGCAGAAGCCCTGCAATTGACCGCAAGATCGCTGCGGTTTTGCGGGGTCTTCCATGCGTCGTCGACACCTCTATTTTGCGACCCTTGTCGTGTCAGCCGGGGTGGCGATTGTCGCCGCGGCGCATCCCGCCCTCGCCGCCCGGGCTCCGAACCCCAACCCGCCTCCCGCCCTCTATGGCGACCTGAGCTGGCGCCTTGTCGGCCCGTTCCGAGCGGGTTGGGGCGAGATGGTGGAGGGCGTGGCGGCCCGGCCGGACCGGTTCTATTTCGGCGCGGCGGGGGGCGGGGTGTGGCGCACGGACAACGCCGGGCGCACCTGGGCGTCGCTGTTCGACAAGGGCCCGACGGCGCCGATCGGCGCCCTGGCCGTGGCCCCCTCCGCGCCCGACACGATCTACATCGGCGCCGGCCAGCCGGAGCCACGCTATGACGTGGCCGGCGGGACGGGGGTGTTCAAGACCACCGACGGAGGAAAGGGTTGGCGCTCGCTGGGCCTGGAGAGGACCCGCCACATCGGCCGCATCTGGGTCGATCCAAACGATCCAAATACGGTGCTGGTGGCAGCGGTGGGGCAGTTCTTCGGCCCCAGCGCCGAACGCGGCGTCTATCGCTCCGCCGATGGGGGCGCGACCTGGTCCCAGACCCTGAAGATCGACGCCGACACCGGCGCCGTCGATCTGGCGGCCGATCCCAAGGACTCGAAGGTGATCTTCGCCGCCGCCTGGCAGGCGCGGCAATACCCCTGGCAAAGCTATTTCACCCCCGTCGCCGGGGCGGGCAGCGGGATCTACAAATCGGCCGACGGCGGCCTCACCTGGGCGCGGCTCACGGGCAAGGGCTGGCCCGCCGGCCCCCTGGGCCGCATCAGCGTGGCCGCCACGCGCACGGCCGACGGCGCGCTTCGGGTCTATGCGGTGGTGGCGTCGGAGGAGGCGGGCGGGCTCTACCGCTCCGACGACGGCGGCGCGTCCTGGGCGCGGGTCAACGACGACCCGGCCTTCAGCGGCTACTACGCGAGCCACGTCACCGTCGCCCCGGGCGATCCGGACATCGTCTGGCTGGTCGGCCAATCGTTGCGGCGGTGCACGGGCGGCGGCAAGGCGTGCGAGATCGTCAAGGGCGCCCCGGGAGGCGACGACTACCATCAGATCTGGATCAACCCGGCCCGGCCCGACCACATGGCCACGGCCACCGACCAGGGCGTGGTGGTCACCGTCGACGGCGGCAAGACCTGGTCGAGCTGGTACAACCAGCCCACCGGCCAGTTCTATCATTTGGCCGCGGACGATCGCGTTCCGTACACCATCTATTCGGGCCAGCAGGATTCCGGCACGGTGGGCATCGCCAGCCGCACCGACTTCGGCGCGATCGGCTATCGCGACTGGCGCCCGGTGGGCGGCGACGAGCGCGACTACGACATCCCAGACCCGGATGATCCGACCATCGTCTACGGCTCGGGGCTGGGCGGCCGGATCAGCCGTTTCGACGGGCGCACCGGGCAGTCGGCCAACATCACCCCCTTTCCGGTCCCTAACTATGGCGAGCGCCAGACCACCACCGAACACCATTTCGTCTGGGTGACGCCCCTGGCCGTTTCTCGCGCCGGGCCGGTGACGCTCTATCTGGGCGGCGAGGTGGTGTTCGCCTCCGCCGACCGAGGCGACCACTGGAGCATCATCAGCCCCGACCTCACCGGCAAGGAGGCGGGGGCCAAACGATGCGACGGGGAGGTCGCGGTGGCCGACGCCAAGGCCTGCGGCTATGGCGGTATCTGGAGCCTCGCGCCCTCGCCGCGGCACGCCGGCGAGCTGTGGGTGGGGACGGACAGCGGCCTGATCCAGCTCACCCGAGACGGCGGGGCGCACTGGACGAACGTCACCCCGCGCGCGGTTCCGGCCTGGGCCAAGGTATCGGCCATCGACGTCTCGCCGCTGGCCGACGGCGCCGCTTACGCCGCGATCGACAACCAGCGCCAGGCCGACCTCCAACCGAAGGTGCTGGCGACGGGTGACTATGGCGCCACCTGGCGGGACGCCACCGGCGATCTGCCCAAGGATCATTTCGTCAGCGTGGTGCGCGCCGATCCGGTCCGGGCGGGCCTGCTCTTCGCGGGCACGGAGGTCGGCGTCTTCGTCTCCTTCGACGATGGCGCCCACTGGGCGCCCTTGCAAGCGAACCTGCCCACCGCCTGGGTGAGGGACCTGCTCGTCCACGGCGACGACCTGATCGTGGCCACCCAGGGACGGGCCCTCTGGGCGATGAGCGGCCTCTCCCTCCTGCGCCAGGCCGACGGCGTTATCGCGCGGCGGCCGTTCCACCTTTTCAACCCGGCGCCGGCCCTGCGCGTCCGGGCCAACAACAACCGCGACACGCCCCTGCCGCCGGAGGAGCCGGTGGGAGAGAATCCGCCGGCCGGCGCGATCTTCGACTATTGGCTGGCCGCGCCGGCCAGGGGACCCCTCACCCTGGAGATCCGCGACGCCGCCGGCGCCCTGGTGCGGCGCCTGAGCAGCGAAGCGGAGGCCCGCCCCGACGCCGAGGCCTATTTCGCCAAGCGCTGGATCAACCCGCCGGCCCCGCTCTCACGCGCCGCCGGGGCCCATCGGGCGGTTTGGGACCTGCATTACGCCCGCCCCGCCGCCATCCAATACAGCTATTCCATCGCCACCGTGGCGGGCGCCGAGACGCCGATCACGCCGGAAGGACCCCTCGCCCCGCCGGGCGTCTATTCGGTGACCCTGGCCGCGGACGGAAAGACGGGGCGGGTCGAGCTGACGCTTCTCCAGGATCCGCGCACCCACGCGGCCGCGGCCGATTTCCAGGCGACCCTGGCCCTGTCGCGCCAGATCGGCGCGAGCCTCGCCACAGCCCGGCGCGGGTACGCCGAGACGGCCGCCGCCTTGGACCAGCTGACGGCGGCGCGGCCCGCCGGCGATCTGGCCGCCCAGGTGAAGAACTTGGCCGACCGGCTGAAGCCGCCCAAGACGGGGCCCAGCTTCCTCGCCGCCAGCGCCGTCCTGGCCGGGATCGAGACCGACCTCGAAGCGGCCGACCGCGCACCCACCGAGCCCCAACGTTCGACCGCCGCCCGAGTGGAGGCCCAGATCGAGACCCTGTGGGCCGCCTGGGCCGCCCTACGCGACGGAGACCTCGCCAAGGTCAACGCCGCCCTCGCCTCCGCCGGCCAAAAACCCGTGGTCATCCCTCCGCCCGACCACCTGGTCGTGAAACCCCCGGCGGGTGGGGAAGAGCTGCCGTGAAGGGATTGCAAATGGTCCCCCTCCCCCAAAAGGGGAGGAGAAAACAAGCAATAACGCTCTCTTCTCCCTCTGGGGAGAAGGGGACTCTTGCCACATGCCCCTACCGCCCAGCCACGCAGCTTAAGTCGCGCCCGTGCAGGCGGCAGGTGGCCGCCACGGCGTCGGTCAGGTCGTGGAATGTCCCGACCCAGTCCGCCCCCTTCCGGTCGAACAGGAAGTAACCGAAGCGGCCCATGGTGAAGGCCCGCGCCGCCAAGCCGTCGATCTTCACCTGGCCGGTCGCCGGCGGAGGGGTGTCGTTGAGCGCCATCAGATCGCCGCCGGTGCCGACCACCAACTGGGCCGGGCGGTTCTCGCCGAAGCCGAGGGCGGTGAAATTGTGCACATGGCCCGAAAGGATCAGCGCGATTCCGCCCAGGTCGCGTCCCCGGACCGCCGCGCGCTCCGTGGCGTTGACGATGCCGTCGCTCAGGATGTCGCCGAAACGGATCGCGTCCCAGACCGGGCGATGGGTGACGATCCAGGCCGGCGCTCGCCGGTCGCGACTCTTCAGCGGTTCGAGGCCGCCGGCGAAGGCGCCGACCGATCCGGCCGTCGCGAAAATGTCGTTGGTGTCGGCGCTGTCGACGACGAAGAGCGTCACGCCCCCCACATCGACCGCGAAGGTGTCGCTCCGCGCCGGGCAGGCCCTGGGTTTCGCCGCCGCGTCGAGCAGGCGAAACCAGCCCGCGCCGCCGCGTTTGCAGTCCTCGTGGTTTCCCCGCGCGAACACCCAGGGCGCGGCGGCCAGAAGGGGCTGGGCGGGATCGAAGAGCTCGGCCTTCCAGGTCGCCCAGCGATCGCCGAACGGGCTGCCCGCGCAGGCCGCCTCGCGGGCCGGGCAGGGCGTCTCGCGGTAGTAGTAGTCCCCCACATGGATGACCAGATCGGGCCGGCGCGCCGCCGCCAGGGAGGCGACCTTGGCGAAGGGCCAGCCGGTGGGATCGTTACAGTGCTGGGCCGCGGCGCCCTTCAGCCGGCAGCCGGAGTCGCCCAGGATCACGAGACGGTCGGGGCGGGGCTTGGGGATCGGCAAGGCCGTCTTGCCCACCGCCGCCCGCCGGGCGCCCTTGGGAAGGGCCGCGCCGCAGACGCGATTGGGAAAGGCGCCGCTCGGAGCCGACCGCTCCCTCATGGCCAAGGCGCGGCCATCGACGCGAAGGGGCGGGCAGGCCGCCTCGGTAGTGACCGCCCGCGCCTCGGCGCCGCGCCCAGTCATCTCCACCCAGGCCGTCGGTCCGGCGTGCGCGGCGCCGGCGACGAAGCCGAGCCAACAGCCGATCAGGATCGCGGACTTCATGCTGGATTTCTCAACGGCGAATTGGAAGATTGGGCCGTCGCCGGGCGAACATCACCCCCTCCCACGCCTGATCGTCAACCCGGGGGCTTTCGGATCGCCGACTCGCCTCCTATTTGACCGGTGCGCGCCAGCGGGGTATGGGCGCGACGTGATCGGGGCGACGCTTGGGGGCGGCGCGACCGGTCGTATCCCCTCGCCGGAGGCGTATCGGACCCGTGAGACACCGCTCGACAATGCTCGCCGCCGCGATCCTGCTGGGCTCCGCCGCCCAGCCGGCGCGCGCCGCGCTGATCGAGGTGGCGGTGACCGGGGTCAGCGACGCGAGGGGCCACATCCGGGTCAACATCTGCACCCAGGACACCTTCCTCACCGAGACCTGCCCCTACCAGGGCGAGGCCCAGGCGATGGTGGGCGCCACGGTGGTCAAGATCGCCGGGGTGCCGCCGGGACAGTACGCGGCCCAGGTCTTCCACGACGAGACCGACCAGGGGGTGGTCCATCAGAATCTGCTGGGCATCCCAAGGGAAGGGATCGGGTTTTCCAACGACGCGCCCCTTCATCTGCGCGGCCCGCGCTTCAGCGACGCCGCTTTTTCGGTGCAACAGGGGGTAGAGCGCATAACCCTGAAACTGCGGCACCTCCTGGGCGTCAGGCGTTAGGCGCCTCTTTGACCGCCGCCGCGCCGCGCGCGGCCAGAGCGTAGAGGATAGCGCCGCCGCCGATCAGCACCGCCGAAGAAACCACCAGTTTCGCCACCGCCGCCAGCTTATCGGCGGCGTCCGGGCTGGGGAAGAGGGTGCAGGCGATCGCGCTCAAAGTCACCGCCAGGCCGATTGCGCCGATCAGCCGCGCCGTGCCGGCCCCGCCGGGCGGGGCCCAGGCGCCTGGCCCCGGTTCCCGCCCCTGAACCTTCAGATAGGTCACGAAAAGAAAAGCGAAGGGCAGGGTGTAGGAAAGCACGCTCATCGAAATCAGGAAGTCATAGGCGGCCTTGATGCTCGCCCCGGCTTGGCTCAGCAGCACCAGCGCCATGACCGCCAAGGCCTGGACGCCAATGGCGACGACCGGCGCGCCGGTCCTGGGGCTCCGCCGGGCGAAGGCCGCCGGAAAATAGTGATCGACGCCGATCACGAAGGGCAGGCGGGCCGCCACGCCGAACCAGGCGCTGTAGCTGCCCAGCAGCGACAGGGCGAGCAGGAGGAGCGCCGCGGGCGCCGCCGCCCCCAGCCCCAGGCGCCCGAGGCTCAGGCGCAGGGCGTCGGGCAGGCCCGACAGCCGCGACGCCTCTTCGGGCCTCAGGATCGCCAGCATCGCCAGGGTGCCCAGCATATAGGCCCCCGCCAGCACCACGCCGACCACCGCCAGGACGCGCAGGATGCGGCGCGTGCCGCCCTTGACGTCCCCCTTGAGGAACGCCAGGGCCTCGGGCCCGCCGAACGCGAAGACCATGGTCGCCCACAGGGCCGCGCCGTTGGCGTCCAAGGGCGGGGCCCAGGAGGCCCTGGCGAAATCGGTGGCCGGCCCGGCCCGGATCGCCAGGGCCGCGCCGGCGGCCAGGAGGATCGCCAGCAGGCCCAAGGACGCCGCCGCCCCGAAGTTCGCCAGCCATTTGCCGGCGTCGAGGCCGGCCAGCTGCAGGGCCCCGACGGCGGCGGCCAATGCCATCGCCGCGGCGGCGAAGATCAGGGGGTCCTGGACCAGAGGCGCCGCCGCCGGCCCCAGCGCGCCGGCCAATACGTTGATGATGAAATACAGCGTCGCCGAAAAGAACGGCAGATTGCAGGTCCAATAGAGCCAGCCGCAGAGGAAGCCGGCGAACGGGCCCAGACTCTCGCGGGCCCAGGCATAGAGCCCTCCCTCGCCGGCGAACCGGCTGGTCAGCTCCGCGGTGGCGATCACCAGCGGGGCCATGAAGCCGAGCATGGCCGCGGCCCATAGAGGCACGGACGCCGGGCCGGCCGCCGCGGCGACCGCGATCCAGCGGATCGACAGGGTCATGGCGACGGCGTAGAGCCCCAGATCCCACGCCCTCAGAGGCCGCGCGCTCACGACCCCTCCATCGTCTGGGCGGTGACCCGCCAGGCGCCGTCGAGCCAGGCGACGATCTCGCGGGCGGCGGGATGAGCGAAGCTGGCGTACCGCGCGCGCAGCCGCGCAGCCCGCTCACCTAGCCGGTCGAGGCCTGTGTCCTGGAGCCAGGCGAGATGCCCCCGCACGATCTCCGCCAGGTCGGCGCCGAGCACCGCCGCGGCCGCGCGCGCGAAGGCCGCGCCGTATTCGTAGCCCTCGGCCCGGCGATAGCTGTCGGCGAGGGTCAGGGCGGGGATGCGGGTCAGCACCGGCTGAAGGGCAGGGTTGACGGCGTGGGCCGCGATCCTTCCGGCCACGGACGCCGGACGCCCGGTGAAGGCCCGCAGATGGAGCGCTTGGGACATCACCGGCCCGTCGTTGACCGGATAATTGTCCCAGAGGACCGGTTTTCGGCGCAGCTGATCGGCGACCCGCCCCAGATGGCCCGCCCCATATTCGCGCGAACAGACTTCCTCGCCGGTCCAGAAGATCTCGATACCCGGATCCAGCCCCGTGCCCAGATCCTCGAGATAGTGCTCGGGCCGGGGGCCGAAGACCCGGTCGAGCACCGGATCGTCACTGTAGTAGGTCGGGCAAAGGATGACTCGCGACGCGTTGGTGCGCTCGGCGATCCAGTGGAGGATGGCGATCTGGCGCTCCGCCAGATCCGGCAGGTCGCCGCGCATGTCGTCGAACAGGACGGCAAGATCCTGAATGCCCACGGCGGCCAGGTCTGCGAGCTTGCGGGCCAGGGCTTCCCTGGCCTCCGCATCGAAGGCGCGGTAGATTTCGAAGGGGCTCAGTCCGACGCCGAATCGCACGTCAAGGCGGGCGCAATGCTCCGCCATCCCCCGCAGCCCGTCCCGGGTTTCCTTCGGGAAATCTTCCCGCCAGCGGCGGCGCAGGAATGGATCGGCCTTGGGCGCGTAGAGGAAGAAGCCGTAGCCGTGCGGGGCCAGGAAGGCCATCGTCTCGCGCCGCGCATCCCAGGGCCATGGCGTCCCGTAGTAGCCTTCGATCAGGCCCAGTTCCACGTCCGGCGTTCCGGTCAACCCCGCCAGGTTTCGAGCGCCGGTCCCAGCGCCTCCTTCAGCGGGGCGAGCCAGGGCTCGAAGTGGCGCCATTGGTCCAGGCCGTCGCGAAAGATCGGCGTGCGGACCTGCTCCGAGCTGGCGGTCCTCACCGCCCGAT
>JACDGF010000367.1 GCA_013815405.1 Caulobacteraceae bacterium
GCGGCGCAGTCGCCGCCGGATCGCCGCTTCGCCGCGCAAGGCCACGATACAGGCGGCCGCGCCGACCAGAAGGGCCCATCCAAGCTCCCGCCATGTGGGGATGTGGACATGCGGCACGCCGAGCAGGACGACGGCCAGGCCCGCCACCAGCGCCATCACGCAGGCGTAGGTCGGCAGGAAGTCCGCCGCCGGGGCGCGGCGCCAGGCGTGAACCATGCTCGCCAGGGTGGCGGCGCTCGTCGAGGCCAGGGCCACGAGCGCGACGGCGAAGGCCCGGGCCTCAGGGGTAAGGGTGAGGACGGTCAAGCGCCACTCCGCCGTAGGCCGCGAACCGCGGGTGGAGCAGCGGCGGAGCGCTCGGAAGGGGAAGGCAGAGCGTATCGGGCGACCAGACCCGCAAGGCGGCGAACCCCAGGTCGGCGACGTCCGGTGTCGTCAGGTCGAGGAGCGCCAAGCGCTTGGACGTCGCCGCGAACGCCTCGATCAGCCGCGCCACGTCCTGCGACGGCGAGCCGCCGGCGTCCGGCGCGACCCTCGACGCGGCTATCGGCGTCCTGCCGGGAAAGCGCGACCGGATCACCTCGCCGTCCGCCCCCGATGCATAGTGGCCGACATTGGAATCCAGATCGTAGAAGGTCACCGCGTGGTCCGCCGCCGCCGCCGCCGCGGCCTCCTCCACCCGCTGGCGGAAGAGGATGATCTTGGCCAGATGGGCGACCGCCACGCCCTCGAGGAAGGCCTTGTAGATGGCCTGGGAAAGGCGAAGGTCGCAGCCCAGGCCGAGCGCCACATGGGGCGCGGCGGGGCTTTCGACCAGACAGGCTACGCTGAGCCCGACGAGATCGGGGTTGGGCAGCCAGAAGAAGCGCAGGCTCGGTCCGTGGGGGTGGAGCGTGCGATCGATCGCGCGGCCGGCGGCCGCCACGCGCTCGTCGAGGACGATTTGCACGGGTTTAGCCGCGCCGTGCCACAGGCCGATCGCGGCGTCGATCTGGACCACCTCCAGCAGGGCGTTGCGCAGCGCCTTGACCGGATCGGTGTGGGCGGCGCTGCCCGTGGTGACGCCGGCGGTGAACCGCGGCTCGCCCGGGCTCCGCAGATAGCCGACGAGCGCCTGCTGCGCGGGAATGGCGACCGGCGCGCCGTCGATCAGGGAGCGGGCGCGTACCCATCCGATCTCGCGGTCCTCGCTCAGCGGCTCGAAGGGAAACCCCGGGCGCCGGTATTGCTCGCCGCTGAACAGCGCCGAACCGTCCGGGACGAAGGATGGGGTGTCATCCGCCCGGGCCATCCGCGATGTGGTGAGGGTGACGGCGAGGCCGTCGGCCAGGGCGGCGAAATGCGAATAGCGCTCGATCGTCTCGCCGAGCGTCTTGATCAGGGCCTCGGCATAGGTCGTTCCGCAGCCGCCGATGTGATAGGCGCCCGGCTTGGGCGGCCGCGAGCCGCGCAGCATGTGCACGCCGGTCATCTCGCCCCCGGCGACCGCGAGCCTCGGCTCCATGGGGTCGCGCAGCACGAAGCCGATGGCCTGGGTGAGGCCGGTGAGCGGGCACAGCATCCGCCGCAGCAGCCGGGCCGTGCCGGCGGGAACGTCGCCACTCGACAGCGAGGTGAGCCGCACGGCGGAGCTTACGTCTTGCCCGGGAGGATCGCGCGGATATCGAAATAGAGCTCCCGATCGTCCCGCTCCGGCGCGGCGCCGCACGCGGGACACCCCGGAACCCGCAGGACCTCGTTGTAGGTGAACTCCATGGTGGGCAGGAAGACGCCCAGAACCTTGCCGACCGTCATCGTGGTTCCGGCAAGGGAGAAGTTGAGCGCCTCGACCGAGGCGAGGGACGCCAGGAGGGAGCTGAAAACACCGTTGATCGCGCCGGCCGCCTCGCCGACGCGCCCGTCGAGCAGGGCGGACTTGTAGGCCTGGTAGCTGGCCGCCTCGCGAAGGTTCATCAGGACGCGTTTGTCCAGACATTCGAAACAGGCCGTCCGGCCCGGTATGACGGTGGGACCGACCAGCAGGAAGGGGCCGTCGACGGCGGCGGCGATCGCGGGCAGGCCATGGTGGAGGCAGACGCGATTGAGGCCGCGCAATTCGAGCGGATTGACCGTGGCCGCGGCATGGACGAGGAAACGGCCGCGCCAGCGCGCGAACGGCGCGACGGCCTCCTCGAAGGCGAGCCCATCCTCGAGACTGGCCTTGGCGCAGCGGACGAGGTCCCCGCGCACGCTCGACGCCGCCTCGTCGAGGGTCGTTCCCAGCAGGGCCGCGATCTGCCGTCCGAGCGGGCCGTCGTCGCCGATCACGATCGGCGGGGTCGGCGTTGGCGCGATCACGCCGCCGGCGAGGTGGCCGGTGGCGTGTTCGATCAAATAATCGAGCGCGTTGCCCGCCCCCGTCTCCAAAAGATCGAGTTCGGCGAGATGACCGATCAGGCCCTCGACTTCGTCCAGGGGCGCCTTTTCCGCCGCCGCGATCTCATCGGGGCCGCTCGCGCCGTCGATCCGCCGCAGGAGGCGAAGGAGCCTGCCCGACTCGCTTTCGTCGGTCAGGGTGTGGGTGGTCGCGTTCCACGCCCCGTGGCGCAGTTCGACCACGTCGGGGCTGTGAGCCACGATCGCATAGTGGCGCTTCAGACGCGGCCATGGGGGAGCGCCCATCAAGCGGGCGCTAGGCGGGAATGCCGAGCACGATCAGATGGACCACGGCTTCGTGCTCTCCATCCATGTCGAGGGCGGCATGAACCTCGTCGTCGTAGAAGCTCGACGAATCGACACCTCCCACGCCCAGGGCGGCGCAGGCCAGGGCGATCTGCTGGGCGATGGCACCGGCCTCGATGAAGACGTGCCTGAGGCCTCGCTCGCCGTATTTGCGCGTCGCGCGCCGGGGCCGCGCCACCAGCAGCAGCAGCGCCGCCGCCTGTGACGTGCGGATCGCCGCATCGGGAGCGGCCAGGGCCGAAAGTAGGTCGTCGACCGGGGCGCCGTCGCCGAGGCGCCAGAGCGCGTCGCGACGCGGATCGTAGACGTAGGTGCCGCGCTCCAGCGGTTCGACGCGCAGGGCGGCGATGTGCAGATCGATGGGGTAGAGCCCGCCGCCGCTCGCCGTCGCGCGCGCCATGACCGCTTTTTCGCCATCCTCCACGGGAAGGGCGCCGGTCACCCCGCAG
>JACDGF010000012.1 GCA_013815405.1 Caulobacteraceae bacterium
CCGCTCGCCGTCCTTCCCACCCCCACGCCCGAACCCCGGCCCAAGTCCGAACCGCGAAAATTCCTTCGTCAGTATGAACTGATCGAGCGGGTCCGGGCCTACGATCCCTCCGCCGACGAGGCCCTCCTCAACCGCGCCTATGTCTACGCCCTGCGCGTGCACGGCTCGCAGAAGCGCGCCTCGGGCGATCCCTATTTCGCCCACCCCATCGAGGTGGCGGGGATCCTGACCGACTATCGCCTCGATACCGCGACCATCGTCACCGCCCTCCTGCACGACGTCATCGAAGACACCGATGTGACCCGCGCCGAGATCGAACGCCTGTTCGGCGAGGAGGTCGGCGAACTGGTCGAGGGGGTGACCAAGCTCTCGCGCCTTGAAACCACCGCGGACTACAAGCGCCAGGCGGAAAACCTGCGCAAATTCATCCTGGCGGTGTCCAAGGACGTGCGGGTGCTGCTGGTCAAGCTCGCCGACCGCCTGCACAACATGCGCACCCTGCATTTCATCAAGAATGCCGCCAAGCGCGAACGCATCGCCCGCGAAACCCTCGACATCTACGCTCCGCTCGCCCGCTCGATCGGCTGCCATCGCATCTGCTCGGAGCTGGAGGAGCTGGCTTTCACGCACCTGAACCCCGTGGCTAGGGACGCCATCATCCGGCGCCTCGACGCCCTGCGCGCCGGCCAGGGCGGGGCGGTGTCCCTGGCCAGCGAGGAAATCGCCCACAAGCTGGAGGGCGCCGGGATCGCCTCGCGGGTGGTCGGCCGCGAGAAGAACGCCTTTTCGATCTGGCGCAAGCTGCAGCGGAAATCCATTGGATTTGGTCAGCTTTCGGATATCTACGCCTTCCGCGTGATCGTCGATACCGAGGACGATTGCTACCGCGCCCTGGGCGTCATCCATCGGGCCTGGCCGAGCGTCCCGGAGCGTTTCAAGGACTTCGTTTCCACCCCCAAGCGCAACAACTACCGTTCCATCCACACCACCGTCGTCGGGCCCCGCGCCATGCGCATCGAAATGCAGATCCGCACCGAGGCCATGGACCGGGTCGCCGAGCAGGGCGTGGCGGCGCACTGGCGCTACAAGAACAAAACCTACGCCTTCGATCCCGAAGCGGCGGCCGAGGCGGGGGGCGCCGATCCCCTGGCCAATCTGCGCCAACTGGTCCAGGTGCTGGAACAGGGCGGCGACGCCGAGGATCTGCTCGAACACGCCAAGCTCGAGATGTTCCTCGATCAGGTCTTCGTCTTCACGCCCAAGGGCAAGCTGATCAGCCTGCCGGCCGGGTCCATGCCGCTGGACTTCGCCTACGCCGTCCACAGCGACGTCGGCGACACCTGCCTGGGGATCAAGATCAACGGCGAGGTCCGCCCCCTGCGCACCGTGCTGCAGAACGGCGATGTGGTCGAGGCCGTCCGCGGCGCCAAGGCTCAAATCCCGGCCGACTGGCCCAGCCTGACGGTCACCGGGCGGGCCCGATCGGCGATTCGCCGTCACATCCGCCACACCGAGAAGGAGGAGTTCCTGCGCCTGGGCAAGGCCTCCCTGGACCAGATCTTCGAGCGCGCCGGCAAGGCGCGGGCGCAGGTTTCGCTCAGGCCCGCGCTGGACCGTTTCGCCGCGGCCGGCGAAACCGAGCTGTTCGAGGCGGTCGGCCGCGGCCGGGTGTCTCCCACCCAGGTCCTGGAGGCGGTGTTTCCGGGGCTGAAGGACACCGAGCGGGCGGCCGCCTCCGCCCGCCGGCGGATCGAGGATGGCAAGGCGGCGAGATTCTACGTCCGTGGCAGCGGCCTGACGCCCGGCGTCTCCCTGCATTTCGCGCCTTGCTGCAATCCGATGCCCGGCGACCGCATCGTCGGAATCGTGGCGGTGGACAAGGGCCTGACCATCCACACCATTGACTGCGCCCAGCTGGCCCAATTCGAGGACGCCGAGGAACTGTGGCGGGACCTGCAATGGACGCCGGAAGCCGAGCGAAGCACCCTGTCGGACGCCCGCCTGCACGCCACCATCCGCGACGCGCCCGGCGTGATGGGCCAAGCCTGCGGCATCATCGGCGAGGCCGGCGGCAACATCATCGGCGTCAACATGCGCCACCGTCATTCGGACTTCTTCGACGTCGACTTCGATGTCGAGGTCAAGGACGCCCGCCACCTCATCCACATCGCCGCCGCCTTGCGGGCGTGCCCCAGCGTCGAGACGGTGGAGCGGGCGAGCGGGTAGGGGGCGCTTGTGTTTTCCCTCCCTCCGTCGGCGCATGGGGAAGGACAGGCGGCGAAGCCCCCGATCCAGTCGGGGGCAGGGTGGGGCAGCGTGAAGATTCCCGGACCTCGCGGGCGACCCAGACTTCCCCACCCGGACCGCTTCGCGGTCGTCCCTCCCCATGAGGGGAGGGAGGATCGGCTTCGACCCTCAAGACAAACCCCCGCGCGCTGGTATAGTCAGCCGCCATGACCAACCGGTTGCGCCTTGGGGTGAACATCGATCATGTGGCGACGATCCGTAACGCGCGCGGCGAGAGCTATCCCGATCCGGCGCGGGCCGCGGAAATCGCCCTGCAGGCGGGCGCCGACGGTATTACCGCGCATCTGCGGGAAGATCGCCGGCATATTTCCGACGCCGACATCGACGCCCTCGCCGCTCTGACGCGACGCCGCGGGCGCCCGCTCAACCTCGAAATGGCCGTGACCGAGGAGATGCGGGCCATCGCGTTGGCCCATCGCCCCCACGCCGCGTGCCTGGTGCCCGAACGGCGCGAAGAGGTCACCACCGAGGGCGGCCTCGACGTCGCCGGCGGCCACAACCGGATCACGCCCGTGGTCGCCGCCCTCAGGCAAGCAGGCGTCCGGGTCTCCCTGTTCATCGAACCGACCGAGATCCAGGTCGACGCCGCGCGTCTTGTGGGCGCCCAGGTGGTCGAACTTCACACAGGCGCCTATTGCCTGGCGGTCCGCGAAAGCTCGGCCAGGGCGATCGGCCTGCTGGCGATGCTCCGCGCCGCGGCCGCGCGGGCCCATGGCCTTGGCCTTGAAGTCCATGCGGGCCACGGCATCGACTACGAGACGGTCGCGGCCGTCGCCGCCATCCACCAGGTGGCCGAACTCAACATCGGCCATTTTCTGGTCGGGGAAGCGATCTTCACGGGCTTGGACGCGGCCATCCGTCGCATGCGGACGCTGATGGACGCGGCTCGGGCAAGTTCCGCGAGCGGCGAGGCGGCGGCTTGATCCTCGGCATCGGCTCGGACCTCACCGACATCCGGCGCATCGCAAAGGCGCTGGAGCGCTTTGGAGACCGCTTCTCGGCGCGGGTGTTCACCGAGGTGGAACGAGCCCGCTCGGAGCGCAAGCCGGACCGCGCGGCGAGCTACGCCAAGCGGTTCGCCGCCAAGGAGGCCTGCGCCAAGGCCCTGGGCACCGGCATGCGGCGGGGCGTATTCTGGAAGGATATGGGCGTGGTGAACGCCCGATCGGGCCAGCCGACCCTGGCCTTGACCGGAGGCGCCGCGGGCCGGCTGGCGGCCCTCGCGCCTCCAGGCCGTCGGGCGGTGATCCACCTCACCCTCACCGACGACTATCCCTACGCCCAGGCGTTCGTCATCATCGAAGCGGTCGCGGATGAAGAGAGTTTAACCGGCCCGCGCCTTGCCGCTGGCGCGCCCAGCGTCTAGCACCCGCCATTCGCCCCGATGACCCGCGAGAGCCTCGACCCATGAGCAAGTCCGTCACCGTCCCATCCGAGACGGGCAAGAAGGCCGGCGCGACCCGCGAGACGATCGAGATGATCAAGACGATCGTCTACGCCCTGCTGATCGCGCTGATCATCCGCACGGTGCTCTTCCAGCCCTACACCATCCCCTCGGCGTCGGAGGAACCCAACCTCTACCGGGGTGACTATATCATCGTCTCCAAGTGGTCCTATGGTTATAGCCGCCACTCGATCCTGTTCAGTCCGCCGCTCTTCAACGGCCGGCTGTTTTTCCGTGCGCCCAAGCGAGGCGACATCATCGTCTTCAAGCTGCCCCGCGATGGCCACACGGACTACATCAAGCGGCTGATCGGCCTGCCCGGAGACCGCATCCAGATGCGCGGCGGCCAGCTTTACATCAATGGCAACGCCGTCGCCGAACAGCCGGCGAGGGCTGCCGCCCAGAGCGGCCATGATCTCCTCGACCCTGCCTCACAGGTCACGGAGACCAATCCGGAAGGGCGGACATACCTCACGCAGCGCCTCGATCTGAACGGGCCGGCGAACAACACCGGCGAATACGTCGTGCCCCGGCATTGCTATTTCATGATGGGCGACAACCGCGACAATTCCGCCGACAGCCGCTTCGATCCCGGGCTCGCTCCGGAGGATCCCAAGCTGGGCGGCTGCGGATGGGACAGCCGCCTGGACGCCTTTCTGCCGGGGATCGGAGTGGGATTCGTACCCGAGGACAACCTGGTCGGCAAGGCCCAGATCATCATGCTGTCCTGGAACACCGGCGTGGACGACGCCGATCATTCGAAGGCAACCTTGTTCAAGCCTTGGACGTGGGTCACCGAACTGCGCCCCAACCGCTTCCTGCGCCTGCTGAAATGAGCGGCGAAAGGCATGGATAGGCGCGCCGTCGCCATCACAGCCTTCGAAGGCCGACTGGGCCACGTATTCGCCGACCGCGCGTTGCTTGAACGCGCCCTCACCCACGCCAGCGTCCGCCAGGGGCTCGGAAATCGGCGCGACAACGAAAGGCTGGAGTTTCTGGGCGATCGGGTTCTGGGCCTTATCATCGCCCAGGAACTCATGGATCGCGACGGGGAGGCGAGGGAAGGCCAACTCTCGAAACGCCTGCACCGGCTGGTCAGCGGCGAAAGCTGCGCCCGCGCGGCGCGCGCCGCGGGCCTGGGCGAGGCGCTGCGCCTTCCAGGTGGCGAGAGCCGTCGCGGGGCCCGGGATCAGGACACGATCCTGGCCGACGCCTGCGAAGCGGTGATCGCCGCGCTCTATCTCGAGGCCGGGCTCGAGGAAACGGCCAGGATTGTCACCCGGCTGTGGGCCGACCTGCTCAACGAAGCAGTGGATCCCGCGCTGGCCAATCCGAAGTCGGAACTTCAGGAATGGGCGGCGGCCCAGGGCAGGACTCCGCCGGCCTACCGGGTGCTCTCCCGCTCGGGACCGGCGCATCAACCCAAATTCGTCCTCGAGGTTTCGATCGAAGGCGCGCCGCCTGCCGTCGCCGCCGGGGGCTCGCTCCGCGCCGCCCAGAAGGCCGCGGCCTTGAGCCTCCTGCTGCGCGAGAGGGGCGGCGGATGAGCCGGGCGGGGTTCGTCGCCGTGCTCGGCGCCCCCAACGCGGGCAAGTCGACCCTGGTGAACCGCATGGTCGGAACCAAGGTCTCCATCGTCACCCAGAAGGTCCAGACGACGCGCTTTCCGGTGCGGGGCGTCGCCATCGAAGGCGATGCGCAGATGGTGATGGTGGACACGCCCGGCATCTTCACCCCGCGACGGCGGCTGGACCGGGCCATGGTCCGCGCCGCCTGGGGCCAGGCCAGGGATGCCGACGCCATCGTCCATCTGGTGGACGCCGCCGCCCAGATCGCGGTCGCCGCCGGCGACGCCCGGGCCGCCGACCGCAAGGCCGCGCTGGACGTCGCCTCGATCATCGACGGGCTCAAGGCCGCCTCGCGCACGGCGATATTGGCCCTCAACAAGATCGACCTGGCCAGGCGCGACGGCCTGCTGGCGCTTACCCAGTCCCTGTTCGACCTTGGGGCCTACGCCGAGGTGTTCATGATTTCCGCCGCCGACGGGGCCGGGGTCGCCGATCTCACCCGGCGGCTGGGCGCGCTGATGCCGCAAGGCCCCTGGTTCTATCCCGCCGATCAGAGCGCCGACATTCCGGCGCGACTGCTGGCGGCGGAAATCACCCGCGAAAAGCTCTATCTGCGGGTCCACGAGGAGTTGCCCTACGCCGCCGGCGTCGAGACTACCGCCTTCGAGGGACGCGCGGACGGCTCGGCGCGCATCGAACAGACCATCTTCGTCGAACGGGACGGCCAGCGCGGCATCCTGTTGGGTAAGGGCGGCGAAACGCTCAAGTGGATCGGCAAGGCGTCGCGGGAAGAGCTCACCGGCCTCCTGGACCGGCCGGTCCATCTGTTTTTGCATGTGAAGGTCAAGGCGAACTGGGCCGAGGACCGCGGCCACTTCCGGGATATCGGCCTGGACTTCGACGTCTGACCGGCGATGGAATTCGAAGACGACGCCTTCATTCTGGCCGCCCGCGCCTTTGGCGAAACCGGCGCGATCGTCGAGGCCCTGACCGCGCGGCACGGAAAATACGCGGCCCACGTGGCGGGGGGCGCCTCGCGGCGCATGAAGTCGTTCCTGCAGGTCGGCGCGCGGGTGATCGTGAACTACAAGGCGCGGACAGCCGACCAGCTCGGATCGGCGAGCCTTGAGCCGGTGGGGGAAGGGCCCTCGGCCCTGTTCGACGACGCCCTGGCTCTGGCGGGCCTGACCGCCGCGGCGTCGGTGGCGGGCGCCGCGCTGCCCGAACGCGAACCGCACCCGGGCGCCTTTCTGGCTTTCGAGTCCTTGACCGCCACCCTCGCCGACTCCGACGTATGGCCGGCGGTCTTCGTGCGCTTCGAGGCCGGCCTGCTTCAGGATCTGGGATTCGGCCTGGACCTTACGCATTGCGCCGTCACCGGCGCCGCCGACGACCTCATCTATGTCAGCCCGCGCACGGGCAGGGCGGTGAGCGCTTCGGCGGGCGAGGCGTACAAGGCGCGTCTGCTCACCCTGCCGCCGTTCCTGCTTTCGGCCCAGGGCGGTTTGAAGCCCGGTGACATCGGCGCGGGGCCGACGCTTACCGGCCATTTCCTGGAGGCCTGCGTCTTTGCCGCGCTAAACCGCCCCCTGCCGCCGGCGCGGCTTCGGCTGATCGACAAGCTGGGCGAGGCCGAACGGCTCTAATCCGCCCGCGAGACGTCAGAAGAACAGCTTGACGCCGACCAGGCCCAGGGTCCCGGCGAGGATCGGGCGTAGCACCCGGTCCGGGGCCCGCGCGGTGAACATGCTGCCGATGATGATGCCGGGGATCGACCCGGTCAGCAGCGAGACCAGCAAATGCCAGTCCACCGAACCCATTCTCCAGTGCCCGAGCCCGGCCAGCAGGGTCAGCGGCACCGCGTGGGCGATATCCGATCCGACCAGCCTGCCCACCGGCAGCCTCGGATAGAGAATCAGCAGCACGGTCATGCCGATGGCGCCGGCGCCGACCGAGGAGACGGTGACCAGCAACCCCAGCACCGCGCCGAGCACGATCGTGAGCAGCGTCGTGCGGCGCGGATTGGGCGGCCCGGCCCGCTTGGCGAAGAACGCGACGATCATGGTGCGAAAAAGGATGGCCGCCGCCGTCAGCAACAGCGCGACGCCCAGAACGGTCGTGATCACCCCGTGGACGGTTCCCAGCTGCTTGCCATAGTGGGCCATGACCAGGAGGGTCAGGGCCGTGGCCGGAATGCTGCCCGCCGCCAAGCGCCCGACGATGCCCCAGTCGATGGTCCGGTTGGCGCCGTGAACCACGGTGCCGACGCTCTTGGTGGCCGCCGCGTAGAGAAGATCGGTGCCGACCGCCGTGGTGGGATGGATCCCGAAGGCCAGGACCAGCAGGGGGGTCATCAGGGACCCGCCGCCCACGCCGGTCAATCCAACCAGTATGCCGACCGCGAGGCCGGATAGGGAATAGAGCAGGTTGATCGAGTGCAGGAAGTCCATTCTCTCGCCCCGGTGGATTGCTGATCTTCCCCGGCGCCTTGCTAGTGACAGCGCCGGACGAGGTCAACAGGCCACTGATCCGGGGCGCCGTGGCGCGCGACGAGCCCGCGGTGACCTGTCTCGGCAATGGGCGAGGTCGCCATCCGCCAGGCGGGCGGCGAATTTTCCGCTTGGCGTTTCGCGAAGTGGAATGACATGAGGAGCCCAACCATATCGGCCCTGGGGGACTTCCATGTTCGTACACGCTCCGACGGCGCGCTCGCGCTCGCTGATCAAGGCCGTGACCTGGCGATTCGTCGGCAGCCTCGACACCTTCGCCCTCAGCTTCATCATTCCGATGGTCTTCGGCATGGAGATGGGCAAGAGCGCCAAGGTCGCGCTCTCCATCGCCGCCATCGAAACGGCGACCAAGATCCTGCTGTTCTATTTTCACGAACGCCTGTGGGCCCGAGTTCCCTGGGGCCGCGCCGATACGGTGGTCGAAGCCGAGGCGCACCCCGAGCCGCCACCAGCCGCCTAGCGCGAGAGTCGACCCGTTCGGCTTCTGGACTTTAGGTCGTGACTCACATTCAACGGGGTCATGACCGCGCACACCGCGCCACCGCCTAACGACGGCGGCCGCATCCTCGATGAGCCGCTGAGCGATGCGCTGTCGCGGCGCTATCTCGCCTACGCCCTTTCCACCATCACCCAGCGGGCGCTGCCGGATGTTCGCGATGGCCTGAAGCCGGTGCATCGGCGGCTTCTGTACGCCATGCGGCTCCTGCGGCTGGATCCGGAAACCTCGACCAAGAAATCGGCGCGGGTGGTGGGCGATGTCATCGGCAAGTATCACCCTCACGGCGACGTCGCCGTCTACGACGCCCTCGTGCGCCTGGCCCAGGATTTCGCGCAGCGCTATCGCCTCATCGACGGCCAGGGAAACTTCGGCAACATCGACGGCGATAACGCCGCGGCCATGCGCTACACCGAGTGCCGGCTGACCCCCGCCGCGCAGCTCCTGCTGGAGGGCCTCGACGAGGACGCCGTCGAGTTCCGCGCCACCTACGACGATGAGGAAGAGGAGCCGGTCGTCTTGCCGGCGGGCTTTCCCAATCTGCTGGCCAACGGCTCCTCGGGGATCGCGGTGGGCATGGCGACGTCCATCCCGCCGCACAACGCCGGCGAACTGATCGACGCCTGCCTGCTCATCCTGGAAAAGCCCTCGGCCGACGTAGCCGATCTGATGGAGCACATCCAGGGGCCGGACTTCCCGACCGGCGGGGTGATCGTCGAACCCCACGCCTCCTTGCTCGAAGCCTATCGCACCGGCCGCGGCGGGGTGCGGCTGCGAGCCCGCTGGCGCCGGGAAGACACCGGCCGGGGGGGATGGCAGATCGTGGTCACCGAGATCCCCTACCAGGTAAGGAAGGCCGATCTGGTCGAGCAGCTCGCCGGCCTGATCGAGACCAAGCGAGCCCCGCTTCTGGGGGACGTGCGCGATGAATCGGCCGAGGATGTGCGCCTGGTGCTGGGGCCGCGCGCGCGGGGGGTCGAGCCGGACGCGCTGATGGAGAGCCTGTTCAGGCTCTCGGACCTGGAAACCCGCTTTCCCGTCAACATGACCGTGCTGGACGCCCGGGGCGCGCCGGTGGTGATGGGTCTGAAGCCCGCGCTGCGCGCCTTCCTCGATCACCGCCGGGACGTGCTGGCGCGCCGGGCCCGCTTCCGGCTGGCGAAGATCGAAGAACGCCTGCACGTCCTTGACGGCCTGCTGATCGTCTTTCTGAACCTCGACGAGGTGATCCGTATCGTCCGGTTCGAGGATGAGCCGAAGGCCCGGCTGATCGAGACGTTCGACCTGACGGAGATCCAGGCCGACGCCATCCTCAACACCCGCCTGCGCCAGCTGGCCAAGCTCGAGGAGATGGAACTGAGGCGCGAACACGCCTCCCTCACCGAGGAGCGGGACGGTATCCAGGCCCTGCTGAGATCGGACAAGGAACAATGGAAACTGGTCGCCGTGGGGCTTCGCGGCGTGCGCAAGGTCCTGGGGCCGGCGACGGAGGTGGGAAGTCGGCGCTCGAGTTTCGCGCAGGCGCCGACCATCGACGTCGCCGCCAGCCTGGAATCCTTCGTCGCCCGGGAGGCGATCACCGTGGTCCTTTCGCAACGCGGCTGGATCCGCGCGGCGCGGGGGAGGGTGGAGGATCCCGGGGCCCTGACCTTCAAGGAAGGCGACACGCTCGGCTTCATCGTCGCCGCCGAGACCACCGACAGGCTCCTGATCTTCGCCTCCGATGGCCGGTTCTTCACCCTGGCGTGCGACAAGCTTCCGTCCGCCCGGGGCCACGGAGAACCCCTGCGACTGATGGTCGATCTAGAGGACGGCGCCCGGATCATCGCCGTCTTTCCCCACAAGCCCGGCCGGCGGCGCATCCTCGCCTCGCAATCAGGCCATGGCTTCATCCTTCCCGAGAACGAGGCGGTGTCTTCGCGCAAGGCCGGCAAGCAGGTCCTGTCTCTTCATGGCGCGCGGGCCGCCGTTTGCCTCGAGGCCGACGGCGACCACTTGGCCTTGATAGGCGACAACGGCAAAATCCTAATCTTCCCCGTCTCGGAGCTCCCGGAAATACCGCGCGGCAAGGGGGTCAAGTTCCAGGCGTATCGCGAAGGCGGGTTGCGTGACGCCGCCGTCTTCACCGCCGCCGACGGCCTTTCCTGGACCGACACCGCAGGCCGGACCCGGGCGTGGCCGGAGTGGCGCCAGTGGCTGGGCAGACGCGCCGCCGCGGGCCGCGTCGCGCCCAAGGGCTTCCCCGCCAGCAGGTTGTTCCACCCCAGGTGAGGGCCCTCCTGGCGCAAACTTCCGACGATCCCCACTTAGTCGGCACTCCGTCATGGGAAAAACCGAATGATCGCCGCTCTCGTCATCCTGGTCGTCGTGATCGTCCTGATCGTGATGCTGATCGGGACCTACAATCGCCTCGTCGCCCTGCGGCAGCACGCCAACGGCGCCTTCGCCGACATCGACGTCCAGCTCAAGCAGCGTCAGGACCTGATCCCCAACCTGGTGGAGACGGTGAAGGGTTATGCGGCGCATGAGCGGGGCACGCTGGACGAGGTGATCGCCGCCCGCGGCGCCGCCGCCTCGGCGACCACGGTGGAGGGCAAGGTGGCGGCCGAAAACGCCCTGACCGGCGCGCTGGGCCGGCTGTTCGCGGTGGCCGAGGCCTATCCCGACCTGAAAGCCAACCGGAACTTCCTCGAACTCCAGTCGGAACTGACCGACATCGAAAACAAGCTCGCCGCCGCCCGGCGATTCTTCAACAACACGGTGAGCGAATTCAACGCCGCCATCCAGACCTTTCCGGCCGTCCTGTTCGCCGGCGCCCTGGGCTTCGCGCCGCGTGATTTCTTCGACCTGGGCGCCGACCGGGCCGCCGCCAGCACGCCGCCCCCGGTCAAGTTCTAGGAGGCCTCGCCATGCAGGCCGTGGGTCTGCAGACCTATATCTGGAACAACAACATCCGCTCCACCCTGCTGTTGCTGGGGTTTCCGATCCTGCTGCTGGGGATGGTGTTCGTGATGACCCTGGGCATGATCTGGGGCGGCCTCCTGCCGTCGACGGGCACGGGCGGCGGCGATCTGGCCTACGCCGGAACGCTCCTGGCGGCCTCGGCCCCGGCGGCGATCGCGGTGGCCGCCATCTGGTTCGCCATCGCCTATGTGTTCAACCAAGCGATCATCGACATCGCCACCGGCGCCCGCAAAGTCGAGCGCGCCGACGAGCCGGAATTCTTCAACCTCCTCGAAAATCTCTGCATATCGCGCGGCCTCAAGACACCGACGCCTCGGGTCATCGAGACCGATGGCTTGAACGCCTTCGCCAGCGGCCTCCACGAAGGCCGGTTTTCGATCACCGCCACCCGGGGCCTTCTGCAAAACCTCGACCGGGACGAACTCGAAGCCGTCCTCGCCCACGAACTCACGCACGTGATCAACCGCGACGTGCGCACCATGGTGATCGCCTCGATCTTCGCCGGGATCATCACCCTGATCTGCCAGATCATCTTTCGTTCGATCTGGTGGACCGGGGGCGGGCGAGGCCGGGGCCGGGGCGGGGGGGTGTTCTGGCTCGTGGCCATCGTGGTCGCCGCGGTGGGCTACGCCTTGGCCATCGTCATCCGCATGGCGATTTCGCGGCGCCGCGAATATGTCGCCGACGCCGGCTCGGTGGAATTGACCAAGAACCCCGACGCGATGATCTCGGCCCTGCAAAAGGTGGCCGGGCGCACGCACCTGGACGCCCCGCAGGCCATGCGCGCCATGTTCCTCGAAGAGGACGACGAGGGAGTCTTCGGCCTGTTCGCGACCCATCCGCCGGTGGCCAAGCGCATCGCCGCCCTCCAGCATTACGCCGGCGGGCGCATCGTGGAGCATGCCGATCCGGGCGTACCGCTCGATCAGCCGCGAGACATCGTCGCCGGCGCGCCCGGCCCCTGGGGCGGGACGATGGAGACGCCCCGAGCCGCGGATTCGCGGCCGAAGGCGGGCCCTTGGGGATAGCTTCGCGACCCCAGGGGATCGCGGGTGACCTGAAGGTCTGGGAGGGCGTCGTCCACGTCTTCGACCTTGAGGGCAATCCTAACGCCTCCCGCGCCTATGCGTGGTCCTCTCCGATCGAGGGGAGCGACAACCGGCGCTTCTTCGCCGTGCTACACATGGGGGCGATCACGTCGCCATTGGAGGCCGTACAAGCGCATCGTGACGGAGCATCGAAGGAGCGGGAAATGACCACCGTCAGTAAGAAGGGGAAGAGCGTCTATGCCGAAGCCGGCTTCTGGCGCGAGAAGGACGGTTCAATCCACCTGTCGTTCAAAGGCGTTCCCGGCTTCCATGTCGCGGTCAACGCCGATCCGAGGAAGCCGAACGGTCACCCGACTCTCTTCAAGAGGCTGGACGCACTACTGACGGCGGCCGACGCTCCAAATTAGGACACTACCGCCGCGCCCCGAAACTTGTCACGACCGGCCGCCGACGCTAGGCCACCGGCTTTGGCGCGGAAGGGTGACGGGGTGCGGCATATTCTGGAGGAACTCGCCAAGCGGCGCGCCCGCGCCCGGGCGGGCGGCGGGCCCAAGCGGATCGCCGCCCAGCACGCCAAGGGCACGCTCACCGCGCGCGAGCGCCTCGACGTCCTTCTCGACGAGGATTCGTTCGAGGAGTTCGACATGTTCGTCGAACATCGCAGCCATGATTTCGGGATGGAGAAGCAAAGGGTTCCCGGCGATGGCGTGGTCACCGGCTGGGGCGCGATCAACGGCCGCCCCGTCTATGTGTTCTCCAAGGATTTCACCGTCTTCGGCGGCTCTCTTTCGAAGGCGCACGCGGAAAAGATCGTCAAGGTCCAGGAGATGGCGATGCGCAACGGCGCCCCGATCATCGGCCTGTTCGACGCCGGCGGCGCGCGCATCCAGGAGGGCGTGGATTCCCTGGCCGGCTATGCCGATATCTTCCTGCGAAACGTGCTTTCCAGCGGCGTCATCCCCCAGATCAGTGTGATCATGGGCCCCTGTGCGGGTGGCGATGTCTATTCGCCGGCGATGACCGACTTCATCTTCATGGTGAAGGATACCGCCTATATGTACGTCACCGGCCCCGACGTGGTGAAAACAGTCATCAACGAGGATGTCAGCCACGAGGATCTGGGCGGCTACCGGGTCCATGCCCTGAAGTCGGGCGTCGCCGACGGCGCCTTTGAAAACGACCTCGAAGCCCTGACCCAGGTGCGCCGGCTGATCGACTTCTTGCCGCTTTCCAATCGCGTCGCGCCGCCGGCGTGGGAGAGCCTGGACGAGCCGGGCCGGGACGATCCCTCCCTGGACACCCTCGTCCCCGCCCATCCCAACACGCCCTACGACATGAAGGAATTGATCACCAAGGTTGTTGATGAGGCCGATTTCTTCGAGATTTCAACCGAATGGGCCAAGAACATCATTACCGGCTTCGGTCGCCTGGGGGGAGAGACGATCGGCCTGGTCGCCAACCAGCCCCAGGTCCTGGCGGGGGTTCTGGACATCGACGCCTCGCGCAAGGCGGCCCGGTTCGTGCGCTTCTGCGACGCGTTCGGCATCCCGATCGTAACCTTCGTGGACGTTCCGGGCTTCATGCCCGGCACCAAGCAGGAGCAGGGCGGCCTGATCAAGCACGGCGCCAAGCTCCTTTTCGCCTTCGCCGAGGCCACGGTTCCCAAGGTCACGGTGATAACCCGCAAGGCCTATGGCGGGGCGTTCGACGTGATGAGTTCGAAGAACATCCGCGGCGACGTCAACTATGCCTGGCCCACTGCCGAGATCGCCGTCATGGGCCCCAGACAGGCGGTCGAGATCATCTTTCGTGGCGACATCGGCGACGCCGAAAAGCTGGCCGTGCGCGAGGCCGAATACCGGGCCCATTTCGCCAATCCCTTCGTCGCCGCCTCGCGCGGCTACATCGACGATGTGATCATGCCCCGCGAGACGCGCCGCCGGCTGGTCCGCGCGCTCGGAAGCCTGAAGGGAAAAGAGCTAAAGAACCCTTGGAAAAAGCACGATAATATTCCCCTCTAGGCACGACGCGCCAGACGAGGCTTCGCCGCTGATTTCACCTCTTCCGCACTCGCCGCGCACCGGCTATGAAACCCCTTCGAAAGCCACGGCGAAAGGGGATCGGTGATGAGGGTCGGAGCATTTTTGGCGGCCAGGGGCTCCTTCGACGACGACGGGATCGCGCCCCACCGCAAAACGATCTCGAGCAACTTCAAGACCGGGCTCGACGGATGGCCGTCGGCGATATCGCCTCCGCCACATCGACGGCCCCGGACCCCAACAATCCGCCCGTCTACAATACCAGGGGCGGTGACAGGGGCGGCTACATTTCCACGACGGATACGCAGAACATCGTCGCCTTCCTGGCGCCCAGCCAGTTCACCGGCGACGATTCCGGTTACTATGGCGGCAGCCTTTCCTTCTCGCTGCAGGACACGGTTCCCTCGGACCCGCAAAACTATCCGGCCGTCATCATCTACAGCGGCGGGCAGGCGATAAGCTATTCTGGCCCGCCCCCCGGCACGACCTGGACGGCCTATTCCATTCCCCTCACCGAGGCCGGTTGGACCATCTACCCCGGCGGCGAGCAGAACGGCACGACCCCCTTGACCAAGGCCCAGTTCAAGGCGATCCTGGCCAACGTCACCGCCCTGGCGATCGAAGCCGACTGGCACACCGGCGCGGACAACACCGGCCTCGACTCGGTGTCCCTGGCCGGGCGGGTCAAGACCCCGGTGGCCGCCCCCGTCGAGGCCCTCCACAACCGTTTCGCCGCCGCCGCGGCCGGAC
>JACDGF010000368.1 GCA_013815405.1 Caulobacteraceae bacterium
AGCTGATCCACTCGCCGCCCGACTTGATCACGTCCTTGGCCCGGTCGGTGATCTGCATGTAGCCGGCCGGATCGATGGTGGCGACGTCGCCGGTGTCGAAGAATCCCTCACCGTCCAGGATGTCGCCGCCTTCGCCCTTGAAATACTCGCGGGCGACAAACGGGCCCCTGACCGCAAGCCGGCCAAAGCTCTCGCCGTCATGGGGTTTGGCGGCGCCGGCGTCGTCGGTGAGGCGAAGCTCGACCCCCAAGGGCGGCCGGCCCTGCTTGAGCTTGTACGGCATCCGGTCCTCGAAGGAGAGGGCGGCGATCTCCGGGGTCGGGGTCGACAGCGTCCCCAACGGCGAGGTCTCCGTCATCCCCCAAGCGTGGACGACGTCGACGCCGTAGTCGTCGTGGAAGGCGCGGATGATCGCCTCGGGCACGGCCGCGCCGCCGATCACCACCCGCTTGAGCGTGGTGGGCCGCTCGCCGGTGGCCTTGAGGTGCGCCAGCAGCATCTGCCAGACCGTGGGCACGGCGGCGGAGAAGGTGACCTTCTCGGTCTCCAGCAATTCCAGGATCGAGGCCCCGTCCAACCTGGGGCCCGGCATGACCAGCTTGGCCCCCACCGCCGGGCAGGAAAAGGTCAGGCCCCAGGCGTTGGCGTGGAACATCGGCACCACCGCCAATACGGTGTCGGTCACCGAAAGGCCCATGACGTCGTGCTGGAGGGTGACCAGGGTGTGGAGGAAGTTGGACCTGTGCGAATAGAGCACCCCCTTGGGATTGCCCGTCGTGCCGGAGGTGTAGCAGAGGCCGCAGGCGGTCTCTTCGTCGAAGCCGCCCCAGGCAAGGTCCGGCCGGTTGAGCTCGATCAGGCTCTCCGACGAGACGGCCCCTTCGAGGCCAAGGCCCCTCATCCGGCTTTCGTCGGCGAAGACGACGAAGCGTTCCACCGTCGGCATGCGGGCGCGGTGCTCGATCAGCACCGGCAAGAAGGTCAGGTCGGTGAAGATGATCCGGTCCCGGGCGTGATTGATGATGTAGCAGAGCTGGTCGGCGAACAGCCTCGGATTGAGGGTGTGACAGACCGCGCCGATGCCCATGATCGCGTACCAGGCCTCCATGTGGCGGCCTGAGTTCCACGCCAGGGTCGCCACCCGGTCGCCCGGAACGATCCCGAAGTGCTTGAGCGCGTTGGAGAGCCGCTTGGCCCGCCCGCGGATTTCGCCATAGGTCGTGCGGACGATCGGGCCTTCCACCGAACGGGTGACGACTTCGCGGCCGCCATGCCACTCGCCGGCATGATCGAGGATTTTGTCGACCGTCAGCGGCCAGTTCTGCATCAGCCCGAGCATGGGCGTCCTTTCTCCGGTCAAGGAAACAGCCGGCCGCTTGTCCACCTTTCGCCCGCGCGCTCGAAGACCAGGCGCTCGTGCAGGCGAAATGGGCGGTTGCGCCAGAATTCAATCGTCGTGGGTTTGACCCGATAGCCCGACCAGTGCGGCGGCCGGGGAACCTTGCCCAGGCCGAACCTCAGGCCCGCCTCGGCCACCCGCCGCTCCAGGGCGAAACGGTCGGTGAGCGGGCGGGACTGGTCGGACGCCCAGGCCCCGATCTGGGCCGGCCTGGCGCGCGTGGCGAAATAGGCGTCGGCCTCGGCCGGCGTGACCGGTTCGACGTCACCGCGTATGCGCACCGAGCGGCGCAGCGACTTCCAGTGGAAAGTCAGCGCGGCCCTCGGATTGGCCGCCAGCTCGCGGCCCTTGGCGCTGTCGATATTGGTGTAGAAGACGAATCCGGCCGCATCGACGCCCTTCAAAAGCACCGTCCGGCAATTGGGCATGCCCTGGGCGTCCACCGTGGCCAGGGCCATGGCGTTGGCGTCGCCCGGTTCGGATTTCACCGCCTCGCGCAGCCATTCCTCGAACAGCGCCAGGGGATCCCGATCGGACAGCAAGGGCGCCGGCTCCGCCTCCCGCATCGCCGGCCCATAGTCCTCCTCGGCCGGCGACGGGGGGATCAGGGGGGCGTCGTTCATGCGCATCACTATAGAACAAGCTCGTTGACAATCCTCACCCCCTTGCGAGCCCTTGGCTTGGATCGTGTGGCGGCGCAAACAACTACCCTTCTCCCGCAAGGGGGAGAAGGAACATCGCGCGTGACGGTCAGGACCCATGTCGCACAACACCTTCGGCCACCTCTTCCGCGTCACCACCTGGGGCGAGAGTCATGGGCCGGCCTTGGGGTGCGTGATCGACGGCTGCCCGCCGGGGCTGCCGTTGAGCGAAGAGGATATCCAGGTGTGGCTCGACGCGCGCCGTCCCGGCCAAGACCGGTTCGTGACCCAAAGGCGCGAACCGGACGCCGTGCGCATCCTCTCGGGGGTGTTCGAGGACGAGCGCACCGCCGGCCAGGTCACCACCGGGACCCCGATTTCCCTGATGATCGAGAACATCGACCAGCGCCCGCGCGACTATGAGGACATCGCCGCCGCCTTCCGGCCGGGGCACGCCGACTACGCCTATTTCGCTAAATACGGGGTGCGCGACTATCGCGGCGGCGGGCGACAGTCGGCGCGGGAGACCGCCGCGCGGGTGGCGGCCGGGGCGGTGGCGCGCAAGGTGCTGGGCGCGGGGGTCGTGGTGCGCGGGGCTCTCGTGCAGATCGGGCCGCACGCCGTCGATCGCGGTCGCTGGGATTGGGAGGAAACGCGGGAAAACCCCTTCTGGTGCCCGGACATCGGCATGGTCCCGGTGTGGGAGGAGCACCTGGAAACAATCCGCAAGGCCGGCTCCTCCACCGGCGCGGTGGTCGAGATCGAGGCGGTGGGCGTCCCCCCCGGCTGGGGGGCGCCGGTCTACGGCAAGCTCGACGCGGAGCTGGCCGGGGCTCTGATGTCGATCAACGCCGCCAAGGGGGTGGAGATCGGCGCGGGCTTCGCCGCAGCCGCCCTGACCGGGGAGGACAACGCCGACGAAATGCGGGCAGGGAACGACGGGCCGATCTTCCTGGCCAACAACGCCGGGGGCATATTGGGCGGCATCTCCACCGGCCAGAGCGTGATCGCCCGCGTGGCCTTCAAGCCCACCTCCTCGATCCTCACCCCTCGCCTCTCGATCGACGAGGCGGGCGAGGAGATCGAGGTCCGCACCCGCGGCCGCCACGACCCCTGCGTCGGC
>JACDGF010000369.1 GCA_013815405.1 Caulobacteraceae bacterium
GTGCGGCCCCGCGCGGCGGGCGCGGCCAGGATGATGCGGTCGCGAAGATCGCGGCTGGGCGGGTAGGTAGGCGCTTCCGCCAGGATCAGGTCCAGGCGGCGGGCGCGCCCAAGCGTGTATCCGGCGTGGTGGGGTTCGGCGGCCGCGAGGTGTCGGGCGGCCTCGCGATCGGCCGCGGGCCAGCGGTCCAGGTCGCTTCCGAAGGCCTCGGTGAGCTTCTCGAACCGTTCCGGAGTCATGGCCGCCCTTTCCCGCTCAGCCATCGGCCGCCAGGTCTCGCAGGACGTTCCTGAGCGCGCGGCGGGCTCTGGACAGCAGGCTTTCCAGCGCTTCGACGCTGACCTCCATCAGGGCGGCGGCGTCGATGTTGGTGAGCTCCTGATAGTGGCAAAGGACGATCGCCTCCCGCTGGCGGGGGGGCAGGCCCCGGAGCGCCGCCTCCACCCGACGGCCGACGTCCCGCGCCTGGAGGTTGCGGTCGGGGCGCGGGCCAGGATCCTCCTGGTCCGGCAGTTCGCTGGTGGTCGGGACCCGCCGCCGCAGTCGGTCGTAGCAGAGATTGAGCGCCACTCGGTGAAGCCAGGTGTCGAACCGGGCTTCTCCCGGACGCCAGCGCGGAGCGACCTTCCAGGCCCGGATGAATGTCTCCTGCGCCACGTCCTCGGCCTCGGCGGGGTCGCAGAGCATCCGCTGGGCCAAGGACAGGAGCCTCGGCAGCTTGCGCGTCACCAGGGCGCGGATCGCCGCCGGATCTCCCTCGCCGGCCCGGCGAACGAGGTCGTCGTCCAGATCGGCGTCGCGCGCCGTCAACCGCAGCCTCGTTCAAGCGCCGCGCTCCGTGGTCCGGTCGACGGCCCACGCCCGCTTGAAGCGGGGCCGCCTGTTTCAGTCTCGTCTTGAACGTCGGGGGGATCGCGCATCCGTCGCACGGCCGTCAGATCAGCACCCGAAAGGCGCCGTGCGCAGCCTTTCGGGCGCTGGCAAGCTTGGATTTGAGCGCCGCGAAGCCGCGCGCGCCGCCGGCCCGGGCCAGGAGGGCGCGCAGGGCGGCCGGTTCATGGGCCGGATCGGCCCCGTCTTCCACCGCGACCTTGAGCAGCTGGGACAGGTTTTGCTGAAGCGCCCAGGCCTCGCGCAGAGCCGTCATCGGCCCCGGCGGCGCCAAGCGGGCGTCCGCCAGAGCCTCGAGGGCCTCGCCGGTGTTCGGGCGCAAGGGCCCGCCTTCGGCGGCGTGGACCAATTGCAGATGCTGGGCGCAGAACTCGATATCCACGAGGCCCCCGTCGACCAGCTTCATGTCCCAGGGCCCGCTGGGCGGCCGCTCTCGGGCCATCAAGGCGCGCATCTCGATGACGTCGGCGGCGGTGGCGGCCGGGTCCCGAGGGCGCCGAAGGGCGGCCTCGACCTCGTCGGCGGCCACGCGGGCGAAGGCCCCGGACGTCGCCCACACCACGCGGGCCCGGGTCATGGCGAGAAATTCCCAGGTCTCGGCATCCTCGGCGTAATAGGTCTGGAAGGCGGCGAGGCTTACCGCCACCGGCCCCTTCGCGCCCGACGGGCGAAGTTTCAAGTCCACCTCATAGAGGTTTCCCTCCGCCGTCGGCGCCGAAAGGGCGGCGACCAGACGGTGAGTGAAGCGGGCGTAGAAGGTCTCGGCGCTCAAGCCCTTGACGGCGGATGTCGCCTCCTTGTTGGCCGGCTGGTACAGGGTCATCAGGTCGAGATCCGATCTGGCCGTCATCTCGCGCGAACCGCACTTTCCCAGGGCGATCACCGCCGCCTCGCCGGGAAACGCGCCGAAGTTGCGCTCGACCTCGGCAAGAGCGGCGCCCGAGAGGCCGGCGATGAGCCCGTCCGCGAGATCGGCGAAGGCGAGGCCGGCGTCGGCGGCGCTGGCGACGCCGCCCAGCACCTGGACGCCGATCCGAAAGCTGGCTTCCCTGTGGAACCGCCGGGCGACGTCCATCGCTCCTTCGAAATCGCCGGCCCCTGCCAAAAGGTCGGTGAGGCCGCTCGGCGCCTCCACCGGCGCGAAGAAGCTGGGGTCGAGAAGGGCGTCGAGGGCGTCGGGGCCCCTCGCCAAGGTTCGCGCGAACCTGGGGGCGAAGGCCATGATCCGCACGACCAGTTCGAACAGGCGCGGCTGGGCCAGAAACAGCGACTGGACCTGAACGCCGAGCCTCAGGGCGCCAAAAAAAGCGGCGAAGCGCGAAAAGGCGGCGTCCGGAGCGCCGGTCACGCGGGCCGCGTCCAGAAGGCGCGGCGCCAGGCGCGTGAGAGCCTCCCGGCCCCGCTCTGTGCGGGTCGCGGCGATATGGCCGTGATGCCAGCTGCGGATGACGCCGGAAACATCGGCCGGATCGGAAAAGCCCATGCGCGCGATGGTGGCGAGGGTTTGCGGGTCGTCCTCGACGCCGGTGAAGACCAGGCTGCCGAACCGCGACGCGAGGGTCTCCTCGCCGGCGAACAGCTCGCCATAACGCCGGTTCACTTTCCGCAGCAGCTTGCCCACCGCCGCGTCGAAGGCCCGCAGGTTGTCGAATCCGCTGAGGGCCGCGATCCGGCGGCGGTCCGGGTCCGACGGGGGCAGGCGATGGGTGTGTTCGTCGTTCACCATCTGGATCCGATGTTCCAGGCCGCGCAGCCGGCGGTAGGCGTCGGCAAGTTCGTCCGCCGCCTCGGTCCCGACGTGGCCCGCCCCGGCCAGGGCGGCCAGGGCGTCCAGGGTCCTTGGCGATCGCAGGGCGCCGTGCCGCCCCCCAAGGATCAGCTGCTGGGTCTGCACGTAGAATTCGATCTCGCGGATGCCGCCGCGGCCGAGCTTGAGATCCGCGCCCTTGGCGGTGAGCCGATCGTCGACCTTGTGGATATGGATCTGCCGCTTGATCGAATGGATGTCGGCGATGGCCGCGAAATCGAGATTGCGCCGCCAGACGAAGGGCTGCAGTTCGCCCAGGAACCTTCGCCCCAGAGGGATGTCGCCCGCGGCGACGCGCGCCTTGATCAGCGCGGCGCGCTCCCAGTTCTGACCCACGCTCTCATAGTATTCGAGGGCCGCGGCGACCGAGACCGCCGCCGGCGTCGATGACGGGTCGGGCCGGAGCCGCAGGTCGACCCGGAACACATAGCCCTCGACCGTGCGTCTCTGAAGC
>JACDGF010000370.1 GCA_013815405.1 Caulobacteraceae bacterium
GCTGGGCGCCCCGCGGCGCCTTCTGGGGCCTGGCGGCGGCGCGGCAATGCCGTTGAGGCCGGCGCCCGCGCCGTGCTACGGCGCCGCGCATGATCCGCTCCACCCAGACGAGCTACGGCCGGGACGACCTGCTGGCCTGCGCCCGAGGCGAGACTTTCGGCCCCGGCAACGCCCAGCTTCCCTATCCACCGATGCTGATGTTCGACCGCATCACCGCCATCGACGGCGACGGCGGCGCGCACGGCAAGGGCGCGCTGACCGCCGAACTCGATATCCGCCGTGACCTGTGGTTTTTCGACTGCCACTTCATCGGCGACCCGGTGATGCCCGGCTGCCTGGGCCTGGACGCCATGTGGCAGCTGGTCGGCTTCTTCCTGGGCTGGTCGGGGGCCCCGGGGCGGGGGCGGGCCCTGGGGGTGGGGGAAGTGAAGTTCACCGGCCAGGTGACGCCCGAGGTCGAGAAGGTGGTCTATCGCATCGAGATCAAGCGCCTGATCCTGCGCAAGCTGGTGATGGGCGTCGCCGACGGGGTGCTCGAGGCCGACGGCAAGCCTATCTATGAGGCGCGCGACCTCAGGGTCGGCCTGTTCACCCGGACGTAAAGGGCGGGAAGGAGCCTTCATGCGCCGAGTCGCGGTCACCGGCATGGGCGTGGTCTCTTCGATCGGCGCCAGCGCGGCGGAGGTCGCCGCCTCGCTGAAGGACGGGCGCTCCGGCGTGGTCGCGGCGCCGGAATACGGCGACCTGGGCTTCCGCTGCCAGGTCCACGCCGCGCCCGCGATCGACTGGGAGGCCCGGGTCGACCGGCGGGCGGCGCGGTTCCTCGCCGGCGGCACGGCCTATGCCCATATCGCCATGGAGCAGGCGATCGCCGACGCCGGTCTCACCGAGGCCGAGGTTTCGAGCGAGCGCACCGGCCTGATCGTCGGCTCCGGGGGGCCGTCCACCCGCGCCATCGTCGAGGCGGCGGACACGGCGCGCGCCAAGGGGGTCAAGCGCATCGGCCCCTTCGCCGTCCCCAAGGCGATGAGTTCGGGCCCGTCGGCCACCTTGTCGACCTGGTTCAAGATCCGGGGGCTGAACTACTCCATCTCGTCGGCCTGCGCGACCTCCACCCACTGCATCGGCGCGGCCTGCGATCAGATCCGGCTGGGCCGTCAGGATCTGGTCTTCGCCGGCGGCTGCGAGGAATTGCACTGGACCTTGTCGGCCCTGTTCGACGCCATGGGCGCCATGTCTTCGGGCTTCAACGCCACGCCCGAGCGGGCGAGCCGCCCCTATGACCTAGCCCGGGACGGCTTCGTGATCGCCGGAGGGGCCGGCATGCTGGTCCTCGAGGATCTCGAGCGGGCCAGGGCCCGGGGCGCGACGATCCACGGCGAGATCGTCGGCTACGGCGCCAACTCCGACGGCCACGACATGGTGGCGCCTTCGGGGGAGGGGGCGGCGCGCTGCATGCGCCTGGCCCTGGCCGGGGCCGGCGGGCGGCGGATCGACTATCTCAATCCCCACGGCACCGGCACCCCGGTGGGGGATTTGAAGGAGATGGAGGCGGTTCGCGCGGTGTTCGGCGAGGCCGCGCCGCTGATCTCCTCCACCAAGTCCCTGACCGGCCACAGCCTGGGCGCGGCCGGGGCCCAGGAGGCGATCTACAGCCTGCTGATGATGCGCGAGGGCTTCGTCGCCGCCAGCGCCAACATCGACACCCTCGATCCGGCCTTCGAGGGCCTGCCCATCGCCCGCCAGAGGATCGAGCGGCCCCTGGAGACGGTGATGTCCAACAGCTTCGGCTTCGGCGGCACCAACGGCTGCCTGGTGATCAGCCGCGCCGACCTCTGAGCGTCTTGCCCCCTTGTCGCGCGGGGTTCAAATACCACGCCCCTCCAACTCCATCCACGGACCCCCCATGGCCGACGACTACGACCTGCCCAAAGGCGCCCTGATGGCCGGCAAGAAGGGCCTGGTCATGGGGGTAGCCAATCGCAATTCCATCGCCTGGGGCATCGCTTCGCAGTTCGCCGCCCAGGGCGCGCGGCTGGCTCTGGCCTATATGGCCGCCAACGAAAAGCGGGTCCGGCCGCTGGGCGAGAGCATCGGGGCGGAGGTCTTCACCCCCTTCGACGCCACCAGCGACGAGTCCATGGAGGCGGCCTTCCAGGTGGTCGCCGGCGCCTTCGGGTCGATCGACTTCCTGGTCCACGCCATCGCCTACGCCGACCGCGAGCAGATCAAGGGCTCCTTCGTGGACAATGCCACCCGGGCCGGCTTCGCCCAGGCGCTGGACATTTCCGTCTACAGCTTCGTCGACACCGCCCGCCGCGCCGCGGCCCTGATGCCCGGCGGCGGGGCGCTGATCACCCTCACCTACCTCGGCTCCGAGCGCGCCATCCCCAACTACAACACCATGGGGGTGGCCAAGGCGGCCCTGGAAGCGGCGGTGCGTTATGTCGCCCGCGACCTCGGCCCCCGGGGCATCCGGGTCAACGCCATCTCGGCGGGGGCCATGCGCACCCTCTCCCTGGCCGGGATCTCCGGCGGGCGTGGCATGCTCGCCCAGGGCCGCGCGATGAGCGCGCTCAAGGAGGACACCTCCATGGAAGGGGTGGCCGGCTGCGCCCTGTGGCTGGCCTCGGACCTCGGCCGCTCGACCACCGGCGAGGTGGTGCATGTGGACGCCGGCTTCCACATGATGGGCCTGCCGGGCGAAGAGGACTCTTCGAGTCCGGCATGACACCCCCCGGCGACGCCGATGTGATCATCGCCGGGGCCGGCATGGCCGGCGCGACCCTGGCCCTGGCCCTGGCGAGCGGCGGGTTGAAGGCGGTGCTGATCGATCCCGCGCCCTTCGAGGCCCAGTGCGCGGAGACCTTCGACGGCCGGGCCAGCGCCATCTCCTTTTCCGCCTTCCGCCAGTGGCGGGCCTTGGGCGCGGCGAGCTTCCTGGAGCCCCACGCCCAGCCCATCGAACAGATCCTGGTCACCGACGGCCGTTCGCCGGGCGCGGCGGCGGCGCCGCAAGGGGGCGCCTGGTTGCGCTTCGACGCCGCCGAGCTGGGCGCTGGCGCCGACGGCGGGCCCATGGGCTTCATGCTCGAGAACCGTCACATCCGCGCCGGCCTGGCGCGCGCCGTGGAGG
>JACDGF010000371.1:0-2237 GCA_013815405.1 Caulobacteraceae bacterium
GTCGGGGCCGGGGCGTGATTCGCACTGAATTGCGCTCCGGCCGGAATGTGCCCCGATGATGCGATCTCGCCCATGTATTTCGCCCAAGGCAAAGTTTGCAGCCGAACCTTGGCGTCGTCCATGTCGCGCGCCCACACCTCCAGGGCCCAGTCCGATCCGTCGTGCCGATACTCGAAAAGGTATCGGTTCTCACTCTCAACCATAGGATTAACTCCAATGCACTATCTCGTCTATCTCGACGTTCAACGCCAATGGCGCTGGACACTCGTTGCGGCCAACAACCGCAAAATCGCCAATTCCGGCGAAGGCTATTTCAACAAGGCCGATCGCCTAGCGGCCCTCAACCTCGTTGCCACCTCCGGCGGCACGCCGATCAGATATGCAGCGTAGTTAACAGGCCCTAAAAACGGCCCTTGGGCGCGGGCGGCGGCTCGCGCCCTTCTTTCGGCTTGTGGGGCTTGTGCGGCATCTTCGCCAGGTTGCCGACCAGGCGCTTGAAGCGCTCCTCGGCTTCAGCTTCCGGTAGGGAGTCGTCGGGGGCGGACTTGTCAGTCATGCTCGCGAGCCTACAGCATTTTGGAGTATGCGCCACGCGGAGGCAGAACCCGCCATGGTCAAAAAAGTGCCCGAGCACTTAGCGAAAAGCGCCCGGAAGTGCATCTTCTGCGGCGAGCCTGGGTTATCGCGAACGCATGTCTGGCCAGCCTGGCTAGCTAGGCTGCTACCCGCCGCTTGGCACGCTACGCAATCGGGACCAGATCCCTCTTCGCCACATGAATTCGTGGTGGTCCTCCCACAGCGGAGACAAGGCGCGCTCTTCAGCCGCAGACCGTTGCTAGCATGCGACACCTGCAATACCGGCTGGATGCGCGCTTTTGAAGATAAAATGATAATGTTCGCGAAACCATTATTCACTTCATTCGCTCCAACAAAACTCACTCGCGATCAACTCGACGTGATGACTGGTTGGATATCTCCTATCACGATTTTGGGTGAATACATCAATAACCCCCGCAGGATAAGCATACCTTTAAGCGATCGGCGGTATATTATGAAACACGGGACGCCGCCGCCAGGTTGGAGCATATTCGCGATATCTCGCGATAGTCCGAAACTCTCCCAATACTATCGCCGATGGTCGGCAAGATTAACCAGCGTGCATGACCGTCATGACCGCCTCGCGCTTCTCTCAGGAGCGCGAGAACACGCACCGGTCAACGCGCAAATCTCGACGTTTGGTATGGGCAAGCTTCTGATCCAAGTGTTCATCTGTCCTATCCTGCAACTCATTGATGACTACCGGATCGCGGCACGAACCGCAGGTCTCGTGCAGGTTTGGCCGGCGCCGACGCGATGGTGGCCGTTCGATAAGGGGGCGGCGAAATTCCCGACGAAGCTCATTCTCGACGACGAAGAGGTGGACAGCCTTGGCCAATCGTTTGGGAAGCGAATTGCACTTCGCCCCCCAGACGAGGATTTTTGATGCAGCTTTTTTGACCGGTCTGTCACGCCCCGAATCGGGTAACACGGCCTCAGTCCTTTGTCATGTATATAATACCCAAGATGTTGATGTCTGTGGACGGATTTCTGGCGCCTATTGTGTCTTGATCATTCCAGGCTACGATATGTGGGGGTCCGGCGGACTCGAGGCCGATCGGACACGTCAACCCTCAAGGGGAGGCCTTCAGGTCATGGGCTGGACCGACGATCGAGTGGAAAGCTTGAAGAAACTCTGGCTCGACGGCCTCTCGGCCAGCCAGATCGCCAAGCTGCTGGGCGGCGTGACCCGCAACGCGGTCATCGGCAAGGTCCATCGGCTGGGCCTGTCGGGCCGGGCTACGCCCTCCCAGCCGGCGCGGTCGGTGTTGAAGGCGCCCCGGTCGACCCGACCCGTCGTCGCCAGCCCGCCGGCCCAGCGCCCCGCCGCCGCGCCGGTTCCCGCGCCCAGGCCCGTCCCTTATGTCGAACGGCGGGGAACCGCCACCGTTCTCACCCTGGGCGCCCACATGTGCAAATGGCCGATCGGCGATCCGGCGACCGAGGCCTTCAGCTTCTGCGGCCGCCGTTCGGCCCCCGAAGGGCCCTACTGCATCGAGCACGCGCGCCTGGCCTATCAGCCCCACCAGATGAAGAAGAAGTCGAGCCCCTCCGAACTGGCGCGTTCGCTGCGGCGGTACATCTGAGGTCGGTCGCGCGCACGGCCCCCTCCACCCCTTCGGAGCCGCCCTCCCCAGAGG
>JACDGF010000371.1:2247-3129 GCA_013815405.1 Caulobacteraceae bacterium
AATGGGTTGTTCTCTCTTCCCCCTCTGGGGGAAGTACCGGCGAAGCCGGGGAAGGGGGCTTCAGCTTGGCGCGGATCTAGCCAGGGAGGCTGAGCGTATCCCCTTTCCGCGCTAAACTCGCCCCATGACCGACACCCTCACCGCCGAGGCTCCGGCCGACAACGCCCGGCCCTACAGCGTCTCCGAACTCGCCTTCGCGCTCAAACGGACGATCGAGGAGGCCTATGGCTTCGTGCGCCTGCGCGGGGAACTCTCCAAGGTCACCTTTCACGGCAATGGCCACGTCTACCTCGACCTGAAGGACGAGCGCGCCGCTATCTCCGGGGTGATCTGGAAGACCCAGGTGCGCGGCCTGACGATCCGCCCGGAGACCGGCCTGGAGGTCATCGTCACCGGCAAGGTCACCACCTATCCCGGCCGATCCCAGTACCAGATCATCATCGAGACCATGGAGCCCGCCGGGGTCGGCGCCCTGCTCGCCCAGCTGGAGCGGCTGAAGGCCAGGCTCGCCGCCGAGGGCCTGTTCGAGGCTTCGCGCAAGCGCCCGCTCCCGGCCATGCCGGCGGTGGTGGGGGTGATCACCAGCCCCACCGGCGCGGTGATCCGCGACATCCTGCACCGCATCGGCGAGCGCTGGCCGTGCCGGGTGGTGGTCTGGCCGGTGGTGGTCCAGGGCGACCAGGCCGCCGCCCAGGTTCGCGCCGCGATCGAGGGTTTCGGCGCCCTGGCGCAGGGGGGGGCGATCCCGCGCCCGGATCTGATCATCGTGGCCCGGGGCGGCGGCTCGGTGGAGGACTTGTGGCCGTTCAACGACGAGTCTCTCGCCCGGGCGGCGGCGGCCTCGCCCATCCCCCTGATCTCGGCGGTGGGGCATGAGACCGA
>JACDGF010000372.1 GCA_013815405.1 Caulobacteraceae bacterium
GGGAGGGAGGGAGGGAGGGAAGAAGAAAGAGAAGAAAATACAATGACCAGGCCCGAAATCGCCGGTTTCTCCGCCGCCCGCCTCGCGCGGCTCGACGAGGTGATGAAGCGGCGCTACGTCGCTGGCGGCGAGCTGCCGGGGCTCCTGACTCTCGTCTGGCGCAAGGGCGCCCTGGTCCACACCGGCATGAGCGGCCAGATGGACCTCGAGCGGGCCAGGCCCATGCGCGAGGACGCCATCTTCCGCATCTATTCGATGACCAAGCCGATCACCGCGGTCGCCCTGATGATGCTGGCCGAGGAGGGGCTGATCGGCCTAGACGACGAGGTCGCGGCCCACATTCCCTCGTGGAGGACCCTGGGCGTCTACGCCAGCGGCGTGCCGACCCTGCTGGCGAGCGCGCCGGCGAGCTTCCTCACCACCCGGCCGGGGCGGCCGATGAAGGTGATCGACCTGGCGACCCATACCGCCGGCCTCACCTACGGCTTCATGATGCGCACCAGTGTCGACGCCGCCTATCGCAAGGCGCGCCTGGGGGAATTCAGCACGCCGGGCGGCCTGGACGCGATGATCGACGGGCTCGCCAAGCTGCCGCTGGAATTTTCCCCTGGGAAGGCTTGGAACTATTCGCTGTCCATCGACGTGCTGGGCTATCTCGTCCAGAAACTCTCGGGGATGAGCTTCGGGGACTTTCTGCGCACCCGGCTGTTCGAACCCCTGAGCATGACCGACACCGCCTTTTATTGCCCGCCGGAGAAGCTCGACCGCTTCACCTCCTGCTATCAGCCCAGGGAGGGCGGCGGGCTCGAGCTCCAGGACGATGGGCAAAAGAGCACCTACGCGACGCCGCCGTCCCTGGAATCCGGCGGCGGTGGCTTGGTCTCGACCGCCCACGACTACATGCGTTTTTGCCGGATGATGCTGGGCGGCGGCGCCCTGGACGGGGCGCGGATTCTCAGCCCCAAGACCGTCGCCCTGTTCAGCCTCAACCATCTGCCGGGCGGGGCCGAGCTGGCCGACATGGCGCCCCCGGGCCTGTTCAGCGAAGCCGGCTATTCCGGAACCGGGTTTTCCCTCGGCTGCGGGGTGAACATCGACGTCGCCAAGACCCGTCTGCCGGGCACCGTCGGCGAATACTTCTGGGGCGGCGCGGCCTCCACCGCCTTCTGGATCGATCCCAGGGAGGATCTCGCGGTGGTGTTCATGACCCAGGTGATGGGAACCGACGCCCGCCTCACCCTGCGCCGCGACCTGCGCACCCTGGTCTATTCGGCGATGACCGAGTCATACGCTTAGGGTTCGATGACCGACCACAAAGGCCTGCCGATTCTCAGCTTCCCGACCCAAGCAGACTGGGACGCGTGGCTGGCCGAGAACGGCGCGGGATCGGTCGGCCTCTGGATGAAATTGGCCAAGAAGAGCGCGGGCGTTCCCAGCGTCACCAAGGCCCAGGCAATCGAAACGGCGCTGGCCCGCGGCTGGATCGACGGTCAGCTTGACCCGTTCGACGACCACTTCTGGCTGGTGCGGTTCACCCCCAGGGGGCCGCGGAGCAAATGGTCGCAGATCAACCGCGCGGCCGCCGCCAGGCTGATCGAACAAGGCCGCATGACGCCGACAGGCCTGGCCGAGGTGGAAAAGGCCAAGGCGGATGGACGGTGGAACGGCGCCTATGCGCCTCAGAGCCGGGCCGAGATTCCGGATGACCTCCGGGCCGCATTCGACGCCGCGCCCGAGGCCAAGACTTTTTTCGACACCCTCAAGGGGGCCAACCGCTACGCCGTCCTGTATCGTATCCACGACGCCAAGACGGCGGCCACCCGGGCCGCGCGCATAGAGAAATTCACGGCCATGCTGGCGAGGGGCGAGACGGTCTATCCGAAAAAGGCTTAGGGCGGCTTACCGCGCGTAGACGCTGCGTGTCAGGCACGAAAACACCAAACGCCCGGCTTCGTCCAGGAGGTCGTGCTGAGCGATGACGATGCCCTTGGCCTCGCCGACCGCATCCTTGCCCATCACCGTCATCCGCCCGCGCAGGGTCTCGCCGGCCGGCGGGTTGCGCGCCCACCGCAGAGCGTCGACGCCGACCCGCTTGACCGCCGACCCGTGAGCGGTCGCCTGGGCGTCCAAGCGGGACCAGAGGGCGAAGATCATGGTGTCGGGCGCGCCCCGGTCCGCCGTCCAGCCGGGGGCGAAGGCGTCGATGAACGCGGCGAGGGCGGGCGCTTCCACCACCGTCTCGCCCAAGGCGAAGACCTGGCCGATCTCGATGTCGTCGAAGGCGGCGGGCATGGGACGAAATCCTTTGGCGAGAAGGTCGGGCCCGACCATCATGGGCCGCGCCACAAGCCGCAAGCAAGCGCCGGCGGTTCCGCCCGGGCGCGGGAGGCCTTAAGGATGGGCGCATGAAACCCCTGCTCATCGGCCTCCTGGCCCTGGTCGCCGTCGCGTCCCGGCCGGCCATCGCCGCGCCGACAACCACGCCGCACGTGGTGAGCGAACTGGTCGCCCAGACCCGCGGGGCCGCGCCCGGATCCACGATCTGGGTCGCCCTGGCCCAGACCCTCGACAAGGGCTGGCACACCTATTGGCGCAATCCGGGCGACGCAGGCGAGGCGACGCGGATCGCCTGGACCCTGCCCGCCGGCTGGCGCGCCGGGGGCATCGTGTGGCCCGCGCCCCGCCGCCTGCCGGTCGGGCCGATCATGAACTATGGCTATGCGGGCAAGGTTCTGCTGGCCTCGCCGATCGAGGTTCCGGCCGGCGCAACGCCCGGCCAGAGCGTTACCGTGAAAGCCGTCGCCGATTATCTGGTCTGCGCCGACGTCTGCATTCCCGGCCAGGCGACGGTGACTCTTGTTCTGCCGATCGTCGATGGCGCGCCGCCGGCCGACCCGCGCTGGGGCCGGGTGATCACCGCCGCCTTGGCCGACGCGCCCAAGCCCGCCAGCCTCGAGGCGACTTTCCAGGCCGCCGGCGGCCGGCTGACGATCGCCACCGCCGCCGACGCCGGCTTCGTGCGCCTAACCGTCACCGATACCGGGTGCGGCATGTCGCCGGCGGTCGCGGCGCGCGCCTTCGAGCCCTTCTTCACCACCAAGGGCCGCGGCTCGGGCACCGGCCTGGGC
>JACDGF010000373.1 GCA_013815405.1 Caulobacteraceae bacterium
GTGGATGGGGTCCTCACCGCCGACCGGCGCGCGGGGGGCCAGACCCTGACCGGCGGGGCCTATGGCGAGGCCACCGCGAACCGCGGCCCCTGGCTGCTCGTCGCCGGCGCGTGGCTGGACGGCTGGGGCCAGTTCGATTCCCATCGCCGGGAGCGCGGCCGCGTCACCGGCGCGACGACCCTCGATCTTCACCCGGCCTCGCGCGGCGGCGCCTTGCCCAGCGCCCGCCTGGCCGCGCGCTTCGACGCCGGCCCCGCGCTCTTCGCCCGCGCCGCCGCCTATTCCGGATTTCGCGCCCCGACCTTGAACGAGCTCTACCGGCCGTTCCGGGTCGGGAACGACATCACCGAGGCGAATGCCGAACTGACGCCCGAGCGGCTCTACGGCGCCGAACTGGGCGCGGGGGGATCGGCCGGGCCGGCCGCCTGGAGCGCCACGGCCTTCTACAACCGCCTCGAGGACGCGATCACCAATGTCACCGTGGCCTTCGGCCCCCTGTTCGATCCGGTGGCCGGCTTCGTTCCCGCCGGCGGGGTGCTGCGCCAGAGGCGCAACGCCGGCGCGGTGGGCGCCTATGGTCTGGAGGCGGAGGTCTCGACGCGCCTCTCCGGCGCCGTCACCGCCCGCGCGGCTCTGAGCTGGACCCATGCCAGGGTGGATGGCGGGACAACGGCGCCGGGGCTGACCGGGCTTCGGCCGGCCGAGACGCCGGCCCTGGGCGCCGACGGCTCGCTGGCCTGGAGGGCCTCGCCGCGGCTCGAACTCGACGCTGATCTTCGCTATGAGAGCGCGCGGTTCGACGATGACCTGAACCTGCGCCGCTTGGCCCCGGCGGCCACGGTGGGCGCGCGGGCGCGATGGCGGGTCACCCCCGCCGCCGCGGTCTTCGTCGCCGCCGAGAATCTCTTCGACGTCGCGGTGGCGACCAGCCAGACCGCGACCGGCGTGACCAGCTACGGCCCGCCGCGGACGGTCGCGATCGGATTCACGCTGTCCGGCCCATAGAAAAAAACCTCCCTCCCCTTTATGGGGAGGGTGGCCCGAAGGGCCGGGTGGGGCTGTCTGGATCAGCCTCAACCGCTGGAGACCGTCCCCAGACTTCCCCACCCTGGCGGCTTCGCCGCCTGTCCCTCCCCAGAGGGGAGGGAGGGGAGGAAGCGTTACAGTCCTACTTGGACGGCGGCGTGTCGCTCGGCGCGGGCGCCATCGCGCCGTTGTCCGGCGCCGCCATCGTGTCGGACTTCATCTCCTGCTTCGCCGCGTGGCGCCGCATCTTCTTCTTCATATGATGGCGCATATGATGATGCATGTGATGGTGCATCATCGTCGACGATCCGCCGCCCGGATTGGGGATCGGCTGCATGGTCGCCTGGGCGACCGCCGTTCCCCCGACGAGCGCGGTCACGGCCAGCGTCGTGACGGCCAATGTTGAAAGCTTCATGGTTTGTCCCTTGTGGAAACGATTCAGTGCCCTACTCATATGACCAATAACACCGTTCCGGAATAGTCCAAGCACAGTTTGTCGGAGGCGCCCTTGGCCCGATATCGCAACATCCTCGAAACCGTGGGCCGCACGCCGGTCGTCAGGATCAATCGCCTGGCGCCTCCGAACGTCGAACTGTGGGTCAAGATCGAGGCCTTCAATCCTCTGGGCTCGGTCAAGGACCGCCTGGCCCTGGGGGTCATCGAGGCGGCCGAGGCGTCCGGGGCGCTGAAGCCCGGCCAGACCGTGGTCGAGGCGACCAGCGGCAACACCGGCATCGGCCTGGCCATGGTCTGCGCCCAGAAGGGCTATCCCCTGGTGGTCACCATGGCCGAACCGTTCAGCGTAGAGCGCCGCAAGCTGATGCGCTTCCTTGGCGCCAAGGTGGTCCTGACCCCCGCCGCCCAGCGGGGCATGGGCATGGTCAACAAGGCGATCGAACTGGCCAAGGCGCACGGCTGGCACCAGACCCGCCAGTTCGAGAACGAGGCCAACGCCGACATGCACTCGCGCACCACGGCGCGGGAGATCCTCGAGGATTTCGAAGGCTCCGCGCTCGACTACTGGGTCACCGGCTATGGGACCGGCGGCACCCTCAAGGGCGTCGCCCGGGTGCTGGCCAAGGAGCGGCCCGAGACCAAGATCATCGTCTGCGAGCCCGAGGACGCCCAGCTGCTGGCCAGCGGGGAGGCCCAGGCGCGCAATCCGGACGGCTCGCCCGCCGCCGCCCACCCGGCCTGGAAGCCCCACCCGGTCCAGGGCTGGACCCCCGACTTCATTCCCAAGCTCACGGCCGACGCCAAGGATGTGGGCAATGTCGATCGCATCCTGCCGATCAACGGGGCCGAGGCGGTACGCCGCAGCCTCGACCTGGCGCGCAAGGAGGGCATCTTCGTCGGCATCTCCGGCGGCGCGACCTTCGCCGGCGCCCTGCGCGTGTGCGAGGACGCCAAGGACGGCGCCGTGATCCTGTGCATGCTCCCCGACACCGCCGAACGCTACCTCAGCACGCCTCTATTCGCCGACATCGGGGTCGACATGGACGAAGGGGAACTAGAGATCTCCTGCTCGACGCCAGGGTTCCAGCTGGGAGGGTGATCATGCGCGTCGCCAGCGCGGTTTTCGCCGCCATTTTCCTCGTCGGCGCCCCCGCCGCGAGCCAGCCGCGGCCATCGGGCTCGACCGCCTCGGTCACCCTCTACACCTGTCGCGACGGCGCGACCGTCCGCGCCCGCTATCCCGACGCAGTCACCGCCGTGATCCGCTATCGAGGCCGCATTCACAGGTTGAAATCGGCCACCTCCGCCGACGGGGTGCGCTATGTCGGCGACGGCCTGCAGTGGTGGACAAAGGGCCTGACGCGAGGCGCGATCAGCCCGCTGCCTGCCGGCGAAACCTATGCGCGCCCCGGCGTGGAATGCGTCGCGCCGAAGCCCTAGCCCGTTAGCCCGGCGCCTGGGCGGCCGCCAGGATCTGGGCCTTGGTCTGGGCGCTGACGGCGCCGCCGCCGGGCCGCAGGGCCAGGGTCCCTTGCGGCACGCCGACCAGCTTGCCGTCGATCCGGATCACCACCATGGCGCCGGCCGCCGCCTCGCCGAGGCTCTCGATCGGGCCCAGCGGCGCGCCGGCCCGGTCGGTGACCACC
>JACDGF010000374.1 GCA_013815405.1 Caulobacteraceae bacterium
GGACCGCACCCGCCGCCTCGATGCGCATCGTCCCGGCCGCCCGCAGCATGAAGTGCGCCGCCCGCAGCAGTTGCGCCTCCTCCTGGGTGTTGAGCCGGTCGGGGTCGGCGACCGCGCCGGCCAGCCGGCCCTGAAGGCCCCGGGCGATGGCGGATTCGCCGGCCTCATAGGCCAGGGCAATCACGCCGGCCAGATCCCGCAACGGGCTCTGGTACCAGTCCAGGGGGTCCTTGTAGCCCAGGGCGGCAGCCGCTTGGTGAAGCGCCGAGCGGGCGCGGGCGTGGTCGCCCATCCCCGCCAAACCCGCCCCGATCTGGGCCATGGCGAGCGGGGAGCGCTCGGCCTTCATCTGCACGTCGTGCCACCAGCGCAGGCGGGGCAGGTCGCCGCGCCCGCCCTTGGCCAGGACATAGAGGGCGTAGGCCGAGGCCCGCGAGCGCATGCGCACGGTGGCGGCCTTGGAAGCCGCCTTATCGGTCCCCCAGGTGTCGGGGTATTGCAGGCGATAGGCCACCGAGGCGAAGCCTTCGGGGCGGCTCACCTGGCGCATGGCGTCCAGCGCCCGGTCGATCGCCCCGGCGGGAACCGGCGCGCCGGCCGCCCGCGCTTCCAGCAGGAAGTCGGCGGCGTAGGCGCCCAGCCACGGGTCCGCCTCCCCGTCTCCCACCCGCCACAGGCCGAAGGCCCCGTCCAGGCTCTGGCGGTCGATCAGCTTGCCGACAGCGTCGGAAAGGCCGCGCCGAAGGTTCGGGTCGCCGGCGACCTCCGCGGCATAGAGCAGGGGATAGGCGACGGAGACCAGCTGCTCGGTGCAGCCGTAGGGATAGCGGGCGAGCGCCAGGGCCACGGCGGCCGGGTCGAAGCCCTGGAACGGCGAATAGCTGACCTGAAGCTGGACATCGCCCGCCGCCAGGCCGGCCAGCAGCACGGCGGGCGGCGTATAGGCCTCGCCGGGCGCCTGGAGCTGGGTGGTCACCCGGGTCAGCGGCCCCCAGCCCAGGCGGGTTTCGATGTCATAGTCCTTGGTGGTGGAGAATCCCGGCCCGGTGACCTGGAAGCCGACCTTGCCCACCCCCGTGCGGCTGGGGGCCAAAAAGGCGATATGCTGGGCGATCCTCTGGCCGAGCAGGAGGCGGAACACCTGCTTGAACGGCGCGAGGATGCCGCCGCCGGCGAAGGTCCGCGCCAGATAGTCGCCGCTCCGCCCTTCGACATTGTGCACCTCCAGGGTCGCCATCGGCTTGTCGCCGGGTGACAGGAAGCGCGGCAGGCTCAGGTCCGCCACCACCGGCTCGCGCACGGTGAGCGGTTTGGCGCCCGATCCCACCGCCTGGTCGGTCCAGGCCACGGCCATGACCCGAAGTTCGCCGTTGAAGTCGCCGGCGGGAAGATTGACCCGCGCGCGGCCGTCGGCGCCGGTTTTGACCACCCCGGACCAGAGCGCCACCGACTTGGTCGGCGTCACGGTCAGACCCTGGCCGCCCAGTTCGTCGCCGCCGAAATTGACCCCCGCCGGCGCCCCGAGGTTGGGGTCCATCAGCCGGCCGTAGTCGTCGCGGTAGTCGACGGTGAGCGCCCGCTTGCCGAAATACCACCTTCCCGGGTCGGGGCTCTCGAATTTGGTCAGGGCGAGGATGCCCTCGTCCACCGCCGCCACGGTAACATAGGCGCTCTGCCCGCCGGCAAGGCCCCGCACCGCCAACGGCACGGTCACCGGCGTGCGCGAGTCGATCTTCGCCGGCGTGCCGATGTCCACCGTCAGGCGCCGCCCCTTGGGATCGAGGGGCACATAGACGAGGCCCAGGGCCCGGCGGGGGACGGGCGTGGCGACCGGGTCGCGCGGCTGGATCACGCTGACCAGCACATAGGCGCCCCCGCCCCAGGCGGCCGTGGTCTTCAAGGACACCGTTCCCCCGGCGGCGCCCAAGGTCATCGTCTTGAAGTCCAGGATCCGGTCGGTGGCCACCGCCACCTGGGCCTCACCGCCATATGGGGCCCTGATGGCGATCCGCAGGGTGTCGCCCTGGGCATGGGTCCCCGTTCCGGCGCTGATCCGCACGGTGTCGGGCGCCTCCGCGTCCTCGCCCGGCGTGCTCCAGCCGGCGGAAAAGCGGCGCACGCTCCTGGCCCCGTCCGGGCCGGTCAGTTCCAGGCGGTAGTCGCCCCAGCCCAGGCGCCGGGTGATCCGCGCGGCGCCGCCCGCGCCGATGGCCAGGGCGCCCCTCGCCACCACGACATCGCGGCTGGACCGGCGCCACTGCCATTTGCCGTCCTGCTGGAACCAGTCGTAGTTCCAGGTCTCGCTGATCAGGGCCCAGCCGACGCCCGGGGCCGCCACCCGTCGGCCGGCGGCGTCGACGGCGATGACATCGAGGCCGATCGTTGGCGCGCGGTCGCTCGACGCCGGGGAGGGTTGGTCGACCTTGACCCCCAGATAGACCCGCCGGGTGCGCACCTTCAGGGACACCCCCTCGCGCACCGGCCGGCCGCCCGGCTCGAACACCGAGGCGGTGACCGCCGCGACCAGAGGGTCGGCCGTGTCGCCGGCCTGGGAGGCGGGGAACGCAAGGCTGGCGCGGCCCTCGCCATCGGTGACCGTGGCCCCCAGCTCCACGAATTTCTCCGCGAAGGGTTTGACCTGGTCGCCCCATTGGTAGTCGGAAAATTGCGGGAAGGGGTTGGGGTCGGCGCGCAGGCGCGCCTCGCCCTGGGTGGTCAGGCCGGCGCCGGTCGCGCCGTAGAGGAAGCGGGCGGTCACGTCCACGGAGCGTGTTTCGCCGGCCGCCACCGGGGTCTCCGGCCGGCCTCCGGCGGTCACCGCCAGGCGCTGGGGAACGAAGTCCTCCACCGCGAAGGAGAGCTGGCCGGAGGCTTCGTCATAGCCGTCGATGCGCAGTTCGGCGCTCCAGTGGCCGCGCGGCGCTGATTTGGGCAGATCGACATCGGCCAGCACCGCCCCGCCCTTGGTGGCGCCAAAGGCGTAGCGCCTGAACTCCACCCCCGAGGGCCGCTTGACGACGATGTAGCCGGCCCGATCGTTCACCGCCCTGGAATCGCGGTCGCGGGTCAAGGCGCTCAGGTGGGCGCGCTCGCCCGGCCGATAGATCCCCGATCGCTGTAGAGG
>JACDGF010000375.1 GCA_013815405.1 Caulobacteraceae bacterium
GCCCCGGCCAGCTCCATGCCGCCGGAGGCCAGCAGCTGGAGGCCGATCTTGTAGAACGACACGGCGTCGCCGAGCCGCTCGACCATCGCCTCCGCCTCCGCGTGCGTGGCGAGATCCAGGGCGACGATCAGGCGCGGGTCGGCGGGCATGCGCGGCTCCTCGCGCGGCCGGCGTCGCCGGTCGCGAAGCTCGATGATTTGGGCTAAGGGGCGAGGATGAGCCAGGCCGAATTCGCCGTCAACTTCTTCGTCGCCCTGTTCGCCCTGATCGACCCGGTGGGCAACGTGCCGCTCTACGCCGCGGCCACGGTGGGGGCGGCGGCGGCCGGGCGGCGGCTCACCGCCCTCTATATCGCCCTCTTCGCCTTCGTCTTCCTGACCTTCTTCTATCTGACCGGCATCTCCCTGCTGCGGTTCTTCGGCATCTCCCTGTCGGCCTTCCGCATCGCCGGGGGCATCCTCCTGCTGCTGATGGGCCTGGAGATGGCCCGGGGCGACACCACCCACGGTTTCGCCGACCCGGGAGACGCCGTCGACAAGCTCTCCACCCGCGCCTACGCCGCCCGCCGTTTCGAAGGGCTGGTGGTGCCCTTCGGCATGCCGCTGCTGATCGGGCCGGGGGCCATCTCCTCGGCCGTGATCTACGCCGAGGAGTCCCGCCGCCTGGGGGTGAGCGGGGTGGCGATCGGGGTGGCGGTGATCGGCGCCGAATGCGCCCTGATCCTCGCCGCCTTCTGGTTCACCGGCCTGATCTCGCGGGCGCTGGGGCGGGTGGGGATGATCATCGTGGTGCGGGTGCTGGGGCTGATCCTCTGCGCCATGGCGGTGCAGTTCGTCCTGACCGGCCTCGCCGGCTCCACCATCGGCCTGATGCGGCACGACACCGCCCACCCCTATCAGCCGCCCCGCGGCTCAGCCCTTGCCCCGCTGGCGGCCCGGCCGCCGGGTCATTAGCGCCATGCCCCACTCGTCGGGCAGGATCTTGGCCGCCGCCGCGATCGCCTGGTTGGGCGCGCCGGTGACGCAGAGCGGGCGGTTGGCCTCGGCCGCCTCGTAGCCCGCCGCGGCGACCTCGTCGGCCCCCATCCACAGCCAGGCCGGCGCCTGGCCGGCCATTTGCGCGCGGGTCCCGTTCACGTCGTGGAACTCGGTGTAGGTGAAGCCGGGGCAGAGGGCGGTGACGTGGACCCCCGTGGCGCGGTTCTCCAGGTGCAGGCTCTGCGAGTAGCGGACCAGGAAGGCTTTGACGGCGCCGTAGAGGGCGGTTCCGGGCGCGCCCGGAATGAGGCCCGCCAGGGAGGCGACATTGACGATCCGCCCGAACCGGCGCTCCGCCATGCCCGGCAGGATCCCGTGGGTGAGTTCGCAGACCGCGACCGTCATGACCCTGAGGAACGCCTCCTCTTCGCCCCACTGGCCGGTCGGATAGGGCCCCGGCGTCCCGTAGCCGGCGTTGTTGACCAGGGCGTCCACGGTCCGCCCGTGGGCCGCGATCTCGCCCAGGATCGCCCCCGGCGCCCCCGGGTCGGCCAGATCGGCCGGGATGACCGTCACCTCGACTCCGTGGCGAAGCCGCGCCTCGTCCGCCAGCGCCTCCAGCCGATCGGCCCGCCGCGCCGTGATCGCCAGGTCGTAGCCGTGGCTCGCATAGACCCGCGCCAGGCCCGCCCCGATCCCCGAGGACGCGCCGGTGACCAGGGCCAGGCGCCCGCTCACGGTCGGTCCGGGATTGGCGGCGCAAGGTCGAATTTCGGCATAGCGGTCGTCCTCGCGCGCCCAAATCTCCGAGTTTCTTCTACCATGCCGCCGGAGGCGGCCGAACCGCTGTTTTGAAACGCCAAGGAGCAAAGACGCCAAGAGGCTTGAGCCCTGACATCGACCGCGCTTGGCTCCTTGGCTTCTTGGCGTTGAAAAAGGTCGCGGACATGGACGGGCTCCGAAGGAAAAATTCGTGACGCCCCCGTCATTTTTTCTTGACTCGCATCCGAACCGCGCGCAGCGTGCGAACCTGAACGCAATTCATTTGGGCAGGAGAGATCGCCGTGGCCGACGGGAACATCACCAAGGACGCCATGTACGACGCCGTGGCCCCGGACGATTTCGAGTCCATGCTGACCCTGGACCGCTACGGGGCCCGCTCCACCGCTTTCGACAAGATCATCAGCGCCACCCACGACCACTTCTGGGATCCGCTCGACAAGAAATACATCGATTTCGACGAGCCCTTCGACATGGAGAACGAGCCGCTGGTCCCCGAGGAGCTGATCGGCGCCCTGCACACCGCCTACGTCTCCGACCACCTCTCCGACCCCAAGGAGCGCATCCGCTTCATCAACCAGCAGGCCCTGCGCAGCTTTTCCTCGATCCTGCACGGCGAGCAGGGGGCCCTGAACCTCTCGGCCTCCCTCTGCCACGTGCTCTACGACCAGGGGGCGCAGGAATACGCCGCCAACCAGACCCGCGAGGAAGCCCGCCACGTCACCGCCTTCGCCAAATACATCAAGGCCCGCTGGGGCCGGCCGGCGCCGTGCAGCCCGGTGCTGCAGAACCTCCTGACCGAGATCATCTCCGCCCCCGAGGTCTATAAGAAGATCGTCGGCATGCAGATGCTGGTGGAAGGCCTGGCCATGGGCGCCTTCGCCACCTTCTTCCAGAAGCTCAACGACCCCCTGGGCCGCAAGCTGATGCAGCTCGTCATGACCGACGAGGCTTTCCACCACAAGTTCGGCAAGATCTGGGCCGACCGCACCGTGCCCAAGCTCTCCATCGAAGAGCACAACATCATCGAGGACTGGGCCGCCCACTGCTTCCAGACCCTGCTCTTCAACCTGGTCGCGCCCAGCGAGCAGCGCGACCTCTACGAGGACTTCGGCCTCGACCCGGACAAGGTGATCGAGGAGTTCGCCAAGATCGCCACCGACGACGCCCGCCGCGAGGACATGAAGGAAGCCACCAACATCTTCCGTGTGCTGATCAAGACTCTGCTCAACGCCGGGATCATCACCGACCGCACACGGGCGTTCTACGCCATGTATGTCGACATGGACGAGCTCAAGTCCGAGGGCGACCGCATGGTCGGCGACGACATCGCCGAGGACGGCATCGCCTACCTCAAGAC
>JACDGF010000376.1 GCA_013815405.1 Caulobacteraceae bacterium
GGTGGTGGTGTAGGCGACCAGGCAGGCGGTGGAGCGCGCCTCGGCGGCGCGGGTAGCCGCCGCGATCAGGGCGTCGACGTCCTCGTCGGCGTCGGTTCCATGTTCGGCCCGCATCAGGCTGGGCCACATCGGGTCGGCCTCCACCTTGCGGATGATGGCGTCCATCATCGCCACCGCTTCGCGCGGGAAGGCCCCGACGGCGGATTCCGCGGACAGCATCAGGGCGTCGGCCCCCTCGTAGACCCCGTTGGCGACGTCGGAGGCCTCGGCGCGGGTAGGCGAGGGGCTGGCGGTCATGGATTCGAGCATCTGGGTGGCGACGATCACCGGCGCCCCCCGCCGGCGGGCGGCGCGCACGATGGTCTTCTGGGCCACCGGAACGTCTTCGGGGGCGAGTTCGACGCCCAGATCCCCGCGCGCCACCATCAGGCCGTCGCTGACGTCCAGGATCGCCTCCAGATCGCGCAGGGCCGCGGGCTTTTCGATCTTGGCCAGGATCGACGCGCGGCCGCCCACCAGCTGGCGCAGGTCGGCCATGTCCGTGGCGTGCTGGACGAAGGAAAGGGCGATCCAGTCGACCCCGATGCGCAAGGCGAAATCGAGATCGACCCGGTCCTTGGGCGTCATGGCCGGGACCGGAATCGTCGCGCCGGGGACGGCCAAGCCCTTGTGGTCCGAGAGCGATTCGCCGCTGACCACCTCGACCTCCGCGAAACCCTTGCCGGCCGAGCGGACGACGAGGCGCACACGGCCGTCGTCCAGCACCACCTCGACGCCGGGGTCGAGGACCTTGAACACCTCCGGATGCGGCAGGGCCACGCGTCGCCCGTCGCCCGGCTTGGGATCGAGATCGAGCCGCAGGTTCTGCCCCGGCGCGATGGTGATACGTCCGGCGGCGAAACGCCCGAGCCGGAACTTCGGGCCCTGCAGGTCGGCCAGCGCGGCCAGCGGCCGCCCGACCTCCGCCTCGGCGGCGCGCACCGCGCCCAGGGCGGCGGCGTGATCGGCGTGGGCGCCGTGGCTGAAGTTCAGGCGAAAGACGTCTACCCCGATCCGCGCCAGCTCGATCACCATGGCCGGCGCCCGGCTGGCGGGCCCCAGGGTGGCGACGATGCGGGTGCGGCGCTGGCGGATCATGGCGCCCGAAGCTTGTAGCGACGAATGAGGCCAAACGGTATCGCCGCCTTGCCGGGAGGGCGGAATCGGCGACCTCTACCGCGCCCGCACGTAGCTCCCGGGCGCCGGTTCGAGGGGCTTCAGCTTGCCGGCGCCGACGGCGCGGGCGGAAACCTTGGCGCCGTCCTGGGCGGTGAGCCAAGTGTTCCATTGGGGCCACCAGGAGCCGGGCTGTTTTTCCGCGCCGGCGAGCCAGGCTTCCGCGTCTTCCGGCAGGGAGTCGTTCGTCCAATAGCCGTGCTTGCCCGCCGAGGGGGGGTTGATCACCCCGGCGTTATGGCCAGAGCCGCCGAGCAGGAAGCGCGTCGGCCCGCCGAACAGGCGGGCGCCGGCGTAGGTCGCCTCCCAGGCCGAGACGTGGTCGTCCTTGAGCGAGACCAGCAGGGCCGGGGCGGTGACCTGGCCAAGATCGAGCGGGGCGCCGTCGATCGCCACCCCGCCGGGTTCACGCAGGCGGTTGGCTTTGAGCATCTCCTCGCCGTAGGTGCGCAGGAAGGCGGCGGGAATGCGGGCGCCGTCGGCGAACCAGAAGAGGATGTCGGAGGGGGGCGCCGCCTTGTCCAGAAGATAGTGGCTGACCGCCGAGGACCAGATGAGGTCGTTGGCGCGCATCAGGCTGAACAGGGTCTGGAGATCGTGGCTTTCGACATAGCCCTTGGGCTCGACGTTGCGGCGAAGCGCCGCCAGATCGCTTTCGCCCATGAACACCGACCATTCGCGCAGGTCGGAAAAATCGAGCAGGGTTCCGATCAGGGTCAGCGATCCCACCCGCTCGCCCTCGCCGCGCGCGGCGAGCCAGGCCGCGGCGCTGGCCGCCAGGGTCCCGCCCATGCAGAAGGCGGCCAGATCCACGTCAGGCTCGCCGGTCGCCTCGCGCACCGCGCCCATGGCGGCGACGACGCCGTCCCGAACATAGGCGGCGAAGTCCTTGTCGCGCAGCTCGGGACCCGGATTGACCCAGGAGACGGTGAAGACGGTGCGGCCCTCATCCACCAGCCATTTGAGCAGGCTGGATTTGGGTTGAAGGTCCATCAGATAGAATTTGTTGACCAGGGGCGGCACGTAGAGCAGCGGCCGGCGCGCGACGTCGGCGGTCGCCGGATCGTACTGGATCAGCTGGAAGAGTTCGTTCTGGAAGACCACGGCGCCCGGCGTGACGGCGAGGGTGACCCCCAGTTCCCAATCCTCCGCCGCGCGCCGTTTCACCAAACCCCGATTGCCCGCCGCGTCGGCCATGAGATTGGCCAGGCCGGTCAGGAGGTTGACCCCGCCGGTCTCGATCGATTTGCGGATCGCCTCTGGGTTGGTGTGGGCGAAGTTGGTCGGGGCCACGGCGTCGAGATACTGCTTGAGCATGAACCCGACCCGGGTGCGGGTGTCCTCGTCGATCTCGCCGGCCCCTTGCACCAGGCCGGTGAGTTGCCGGCCCCACAGCAGATAGGCCTGTTTCAAATGGCTGAAGCCCGGCTCGCCGGTCCAGGCCGGATCGGAGAAGCGGCGGTCGCCGCGCGCCGGCTCGATCATCGGGGCGGGGGCGCCGCCGGCCAGGGCCTCCAGGCTCGACGCCCACAGGGCGGACCACTCGCTCCACGCCTCGAATTGCGCCTTGGCCAGCAAGGCGGGCTGGGAGGCCAGCGCCACGCCGAAATTCGCCAGGGCCCGCAGGTTGTTGGCCGGGTCGAAGCCCAGCCCTTGCGGCGGGCGGGACGCCCGCTCCGCCGCCGCGCGCGTGGCCTCCAGCGCCCCCACGAACAGCTTCGCCAGCGCCTCCCGCGCGGCGGCGGGATCGGGCAGGGCGAGCTTGGCTTGATCGGGCATGCGGTCGCTGGGCTCGTGGTGGCGGTTGGCCAGGGGTCTTAAACCACCAAGCCCACGAAGAACACGAAGTCAGCCGGCGAGCAGGCGGTCGAAGGCCGCGCAGGGGCGGGGGGA
>JACDGF010000377.1 GCA_013815405.1 Caulobacteraceae bacterium
GCTCCAGGGCGGCCGTCCCGGAGAGGACCAGGGCGTCCAGGTCGGTGGGGTGGTCCAGCAGGTAAAGCTGGGCCGCGAAGGAGCCCATGCTGTGTCCCAGGAGCGCCATGGGCGCGCCGGGCGTTTCCCGCTTGGCGACCCGGGTCAAGGCGACCATGTCGTCGACCAGCGCCTGGAACCCGCCCGGCCCAAAATCGCCTAGGCCGTGGGCGCCGGCCGAGGCGCCGTGGCCGCGATGATCGTTGGCGAAGACCGCACAGCCGGCGCCGGTCAGCCTGTCGGCCAGGCGGCGGTACCGCCCGAAGTGTTCCGCCATGCCATGGGCGATCTGCACGATGCCCCGGATCTCGCCCGCTGGCGCCGATCGCCAGGCCGCTATCGCGGCGCCGTCGACGGCCTCCAGTGTGAAGGGCGTCAAGCCTTGCCGCTCAGGGATATCTCGGCGCCTTCGCTGTCGAGGAGGCGCGAGAGCAGGGTCCCATGCTCGTCCCTCGGCGGATCGGTGAACGCCAAGCCGGCCTCCGCGCGCGCGGCATAGACCGCCGGCAGGTCCGGGACGGAAAAGCCGACCTGGACCGCTCCGGCGGGTTTGTCGGCCGAGGCTGGATGGAGGGCCAAGGTCACCTCCCCGGTATCGAATTCGCTCCAGAACGGCGAGGCGAACCTGACCGTCAGCCCCAGGGTGTCGCGGTAGAAGGCGACGGCCGCGTCCATGTCGGCGACGAACTTGATGGCGTAGGTGAATTTGGCCCGCATGCTCGATCCTTTCCAAGGCGGCGAGACGACAACAAGACTTCAATAACAGTTCCGCCAAGGGCCGCCATGAAGGGGAGGCAGGCCAGTCGCCGCTTTGTCATCGTGCTGTCCTAGGCCCGTCACACGCGGCCGATAGGGTCGGGACGGCGAATCAGGAGGACGGTCATGGCCACCTCGGCGCGCGGAGCGCGACGGCTGCGGGTCGCCCTGGTCACCAGTTCCTATAATTTCATATCCGACGGAGTCGCCCTCACGCTCAACCGCCTGGTCGGCTATCTGGAAGCCCAGGGGGTCGAGGTCCTTGTCTTCGCCCCGGTCGCCAAGGAGCCCGCCTTCGCCCACAACGGGGCGATCGTCCCGGCGCCTTCGGTGGCCTTGCCGTTCCGGCCGGAATACCGCCTCGCCCTGGGGCTGGACGGCGCGAGCCGGCGGCGGCTGGCGGTCTTCGACCCGGACATCATCCACATCGCGGTCCCGGATTTTTTGGGTCATCAGGCCCTCGGCCTGGGCTTGGCCCGGGGCCGGCCGGTGGTGGCCTCCTATCACACCCGCTACGAATCCTACTTGAAGGACTACGGCCTGGATTTCCTGCGCGAGGGGCTGGCGGGCCGGTTGCGCAAGTTCTACGCCGCCTGCCATGAGGTCTATGTCCCGTCGGCCTCCATGGCCGAGAGCTTGATGAATGAGGGTTTCGCGGGCAACCTCGAGCTTTGGGTGCGGGGCGTGGATTCGCGGCGGTTTCACCCGGCCAAACGGGCCGGGCTGTTTCGCGCGCGGCGGGGCATCGGCCCCGACGAGCTGGTGGTGGCCTTCGTCGGCCGGCTGGTGCGCGAGAAGCGGCTGGATGTGGTGGCGGAGGTGCTTGAGCGGCTTGCCGCCGCCGGTGTCGCCCACCGGGGCCTTATCGTCGGCGAGGGCCCCGACCGCCGCGCCCTGGAAAAGCGGCTGCCCGCGAGCCTGTTCACCGGCTTCCTCGGCGGCGACGACTTGGCCCAGGCCTATGCCGCCTCCGACATCTTCCTCTTTCCCAGCGACACCGAATCCTTCGGCAATGTGACCTTGGAAGCCATGGCCTCGGGCCTGCCGACGGTCTGCGCCGACGCCACCGGGAGCCGGTCCCTGGTCGTGCAGGGCGTCACCGGGTTTCTCGCCCCGCCGGGCCGAAGCGAGGGCTTCTTCGGGCATGTGGCCGCCCTGGCGGCCGATGGGCCCTTGCGCGCGCGAATGGGGGCCGCGGCGCGCCGACGGAGCCTCGGGTTTTCCTGGGACGAGACCATGGCCGGCCTGCTGGCCCGCTATGAGGCCCTGGTGGCGGGACCCCGCTTGGCGGCGGCCTGAACCCGCCGCGTGAACATCGTCGATGTATCCGGCTTCTATTCCGACACCGGCGGCGGCGTGCGAAGCTATGCGCGCCAGAAGCTGGCGGCCGCCGCCAGACACGGGCACCGGCTGACCATCGTCGCGCCGGGCGCCCGGACCTGGACCGAGCCGCGATCGGGCGGCAAGATCGCCTGGGTGGCGAGCCCGCCCATGCCCTTCGATCCCGCCTACCGGATGTTCGCCAGCGCGCGGGCCGTGTGGCGCGTCCTGGACGCCGAGGCGCCGGACGTGGTCGAGGGCTCCTCGCCTTGGCGCGGCGGCTGGATCGCCGGCCATTGGCCAGGCATGGCGCTCAAAGCGCTGGTCTTCCACCAGGATTTCGTCGCCGGCTATGCCCATACCGCCCTGGGTGGCCTGCTCGGCCCGCCGGCCGTCGACCGATTGTCCGGCGCCTATTGGGCCTATCTTCGGCGCCTGAGCCGGCGGTTCGACGTCACCGTCGCGGGGAGCGGATGGCTCGCGGGGCGCCTGGAGGGATTCGGCGTCTATCGTCCGGTGGCGGCGCCCTTTGGTGTCGAGGCCGGGCGGTTCTCCCCGGCGAGGCGCGACGAAGCTCTGCGCCGGGACCTACTCGCCCGATGCGGCGCGTCGCCGGACGGGCGGCTTGTCCTGGCGGTGGGCCGCCTCCATCCCGAGAAGCGCCATCGAACGATCATCGAGGGCTTCGCCCGCGCCCGGACGCTCCGGCCCGACCTGGGGCTGGTGGTGATCGGCGACGGGCTCGTCCGGACCTCCGTCGAACGAGCGGCTCGACGAGCGGGGCGGGTTCACGTGGCGGGGCGCATCGACGATCGCGACCTTCTGGCGCGCTGCTACGCCAGCGCCGACATTTTGGCGCACGGCTCGGCGGCCGAGACCTTCGGCCTGGTTGTGGCCGAAGCGATCGCCTCGGGCCTTCCGGTGGTCGTCCCGGGCGCCGGCGGCGCGGCCGACTTGGCGGCCCGGGGGCCGTCGCGCCTCTACCC
>JACDGF010000378.1 GCA_013815405.1 Caulobacteraceae bacterium
AGGTCGGCCTGGACCGCCGACGCCACCGTTTCAATCCCGCCCATCCAAAATCCTCCGCCCAATCAAAGCGGATTCCTCGAATCACATCACGATTCCTCAGAGCAAGACTTTTCTGATGGGTGGTAAGCGACCCCATCACCCGACCCTTGCGTCCGCTCACCGCCGCGGGGTATAGCCGCGCCTTCGTAGCGCCCGCCCCATGGCGGGCTTTTCCTTCTCGTCACGCCGGTCCGACAGCGCCATGAAACAAGACACTCATCCCGACTACCACTTCATCACCGTGACGATGACCGACGGCACGACCTATCAGACGCGCTCGACCTGGGGCAAGGAAGGCGCGAGCCTGCACCTGGACATCGATCCCAAGACCCATCCGGCTTGGACCGGCGGCAATCAGCATCTGGTCGACCGCGGCGGCCGCGTTTCACGCTTCACCGCCAAGTACGGCGGCTTTATGAAGAAGTAGGAACTCCCGCGGTTTCCTCGCGCGAGCGGCCGCCGCTTGACACCCAGCCCCTCGCGTTCGACCTCTTTGGCGTCATGACCGCCGGCGCCGCGCCCAAATCCCTCAAGCGCCAGGACATAATCGCGCGGGTGGCCAGGGTCTATCTGGCGCCGCGGTGGAGGGGTCTCTCCCTCTCCCTCCTGTGCGCGGCGGTGTTCGCGGCCCTGTCGGGGCTCTTGCTGAGCATACTGCAGCCGGCGGTGAACGATCTGATCGTCCACCCGAAACGTGAAGCCCTGCGTTCCATCCCCTTGATCATCGTCGCCCTGGCCCTGGGGCGAGGCCTCGCGCAGGTCCTTCAGGCCACCCTGGTCAACCGCATCGGCAACGGCATCGTCGGCGACGTCCAGCTCGATCTCTTCGGCAAGCTGGTGAGGGCGGACTTGGCGCGGCTACGCGCCTCCCACAGCGGCGGGTTCGTCTCCTCGGTGCTCTACGACGCCGGGCTGATCCGCGAGGCGGCGACGAGTGGTCTGGTCACCTTGATCCAGCAATCCCTCACCCTCATCGCCGCCGGCTGGGTCATGGCCGCGACCGACTGGAAGCTGGGCCTGTTCGTTCTTCTGGCCGCGCCGATCGTCGCGCTCTTCCTGCGCCGCTTCCTGCGCCGCGCCGTCCGGGCGGCCAGCGGGGCCATGGAGGCCACCTCGATGCTCTCCATGGCCATCATGGAAGGCCTCGACGGCGTGCGCGTGGTGAAGATCGAGAACCGGGAGACCCATGAGGTCGGCCGGGTGGCCGCCGTGATCGCCGAGCGCCAGCGCCACATCCTCAGCGGCGACAACGCCCGCGCCGCCGCCGCGCCGGCGTCGGAGACCCTGACCATGTTCGTGGTCGCCGCGGTTCTGGCCTATGAAGGCTGGCAGGCGAGCGGGGGCCGGCCCAATGTCGGCGCCTTCACGGCCTTTTTCGCCGCCCTGCTCACCGCCGGCCAAGCCCTGCGGCAGGTCTCCAACCTGCTCACGGTCCTGAGCCAGGGGGTGACGGCGGGAAGACGCCTGTTCGCGGCCCTGGACGTGGAGCCGGAAATCCGCGATGCGCCGGGCGTGGCGCCTCTGGCGCGCGGCGAGGCGGCGATCCGGCTCGAGGACGTGTGCTTCTCCTATGCCGACGATCGCCCGGTGCTCGACCGGGTGTCCATGGAAGCCCGGCGCGGCGAGATCGTCGCCCTGGTCGGACCCTCGGGAGCCGGCAAGACCACGGTCCTCAACCTGATCCCACGCTTTTACGACGTCACCGGCGGCGCCCTGACCATCGACGGCCGGGACGTGCGTCAAGTCTCTCTGGCCTCCCTGCGCGGGCAGATCGCCCTGGTGACCCAGGAGCCGTTCCTGTTCGATGACACCGTCGGCGCCAACATCGCCTACGCCCGGGTGGGGGCCAGCGCCCGTGAGATCGAGTCCGCCGCGAGGGCGGCGGCGGCGCACGACTTCATTGTCGCCTTGCCCCAGGGCTACGACACCCTGGTCGGCGAGGCTGGCGTCCGCCTCTCGGGCGGGCAGCGCCAGCGCATCGCCATCGCCCGCGCGTTCATGAAGGACGCGCCGATCCTTCTGCTCGACGAAGCCACCAGCGCCCTGGACACCGAAAGCGAAGCCCACGTCCAAACCGCGCTCAGCCGGCTGATGGCCGGGCGGACGACCCTGATCATCGCCCATCGCCTGTCCACCGTTCGCGGCGCGAGCCGTATCTATGTGCTCGATCGCGGACGGGTTGTGGAGACCGGCTCGCACGCCGCTCTGATGAGCCGAAGCGGCCTCTATGCGCGACTGGCGCGCAGCCAGGATCTGGAACCGGTCCCGGATGCGGCGGCGTGAAGCGCCTGTGGCGCTCGCGGGCCGCGCAACCCGTGCTGGCTTGGTTGGCTGCCGCCTATGTAGAGGTGGTCATCGCCACCCTCCGGTGGCGCATCCCCGATCGCGCTATCGCCGACCTGGCGCTGGCGTCGCCGCAAGGCGTGATCGCGCTCTTCTGGCACGGCCGGATCGTTCAGGGGATGGCCTGTCGCCCGCTCCTCAAAAAGAGGCCGCGGCGGGTCATGATTTCGCGGTCGCGCGACGGCGCATTCATCGCAATGGCCGCCGAGCGGCTGGGCGTGCCGCCCATCCGGGGCTCGGCCGGCAAGGTCGGCGACCCGCTGGGCAAGGGCGGCGCCGCGGCCTTCCGCGAGGCCGTGGACTTCATCCAGGGTGGCGGCGTCATGATCCTCACCCCCGACGGCCCTCGAGGCCCCCGGGAAGTCCTGCCCCCCGGGCCGGCGCAATTGGCCAGAGCCGCCGACTGCGCGGTATTCCTGATGAGCCTCGCGGCCAAGCCCGTCCTGACCCTCAAGAGTTGGGACAGGGCGAGCCTTCCCCTGCCCTTCGCGCGAGGTTGCGTGGTCCTGGAGGGCCCTCTGCGCGTGGCCCCCGACGCCGACGCGACCGCCCTGGAAGCCGCGCGGGCCGATTGGCAAGCGCGTATGCGGGCCGGCCAGGCGCGGGCCGAGGCGATGCTCGACGGCCGGGTGGATTGATCCGGTCCGGCGGCGGCAGGGGGGTCGGCGGGGCGTGACCCGCTCTCTTCCCGTGTCCCTGCGCGCCTATGGCCTGATC
>JACDGF010000379.1 GCA_013815405.1 Caulobacteraceae bacterium
GGTCGGCGCCCCGGGCGCGCGCCCGTTCGCCCAATGGGCCGACGGTGAGGCGCTGGAGGCGGCCGGGCCAAGTCGCCGAGGACACGCCCCGCGCGACGGCGTCGTCGTCGATGCGTGGATCGTCCAGCGCGAGAATGGCTCCGACGGCGAGGCCGGCGTTGGCGAACTGGTGATCGCCCGTGAGACCGGGGGCCGGGAGGTCCAGCAGGCGATCTTCCAACTGGACCGTCAGGCGACCGCGGTCTTCATAGGCGTCGAAGTCGCGGCCCATGAGGGCCAGGGGGGCGGCCAGGCCTTTAGCCTCGGCTTCGATCACCGCCAGGGCCTCGGGCGCCTGACGCCCCGCGACCACCGGAACGCCGGCCTTGATGATCCCGGCCTTTTCCCAGGCGATCCTGGCCAGCCCCGGCCCCAGCATCTCCAGGTGGTCCAGGGCCACCGGCGTGATCACGCTCACGGCCGGTCGGGCGAAGACGTTGGTGGCGTCGAACCGGCCGCCCAGCCCGACCTCGACGATAGCCAGATCGGCGGGCGCCTGGGCGAAGGCGTGGAAGGCCAGGGCGGTGGTGATCTCGAAGAAGCTGATCGGCTCCCCGCCGTTGGCCGCCTCGACCTCGTCGATGCGATCGGAGAGCGCATCGTCGCCGATCAGGGTCCCGGCCAGGCGGATCCGCTCGGCGAAGCGGACCAGGTGGGGCGAGGTGAGGACGTGGACCGTGAGGCCCGCGGCCTCGGCGATGGCGCGCAGGAAGGCGGCGGTGGAGCCCTTGCCGTTGGTCCCGGCCACGTGGATCACCCGCCCCATGCGGTCCTGCGGGCGGCCAAGCGCTCCGAGCAGCCGCTCGATGCGCCCGGTGGAAAGGTCGATCAGCGAGGGATGCAGAGCGCGCAGCCGCCGGATCGCCCCGTCGGACGCGCGTATGGCGTCGTGATCCAGGGCCGTCGGCGGGCTCAGGCGGCGCGGGGGCGGGCGCGCCCCGTCATCAGGGCGCGCAGGATCGAGCCCAGGACGGCCGGAAGCTCTTGGCGCGTGACCACCCGATCGACCATGCCCCGCTCCACCTGGAATTCGGCGGTCTGGAAGCCGGGCGGCAGGGTCTCGCGGATGGTCTCCTCGATCACCCGGCGCCCGGCGAAACCGATCAGGGCGGCCGGCTCGGCCAGATGAACGTCCCCCAGCATCGCGTAGGAGGCGGTCACCCCTCCGGTGGTCGGATCGGTCAGGACCACAACATAAGGCAGGCGGAGGCGTCGAAGGCGCTGGATGGCGGCCGTGGTGCGCGCCATCTGCATCAAGGAAAGGGCGCCTTCCTGCATCCGCGCGCCGCCCGAGGCGGTGAAGACCACCAACGGCGCCTGGCGCTTGACGGCCGCGTCCACGGCGGCGAGGAAGGCCTCTCCCGCCGCGGCGCCCAGCGAACCGCCCATGAAGGCGAAATCCTGGACCAGGACGACGGTGGGAACGCCGCCGATATCGCCGACGGCGGCGGCCATGGCGTCCATTTCGCCGGTGGCCTTGCGCGCCGTGGCCAGGCTCTCGCGATAGGGCTTGCCATAGGTGAAGCCGAGCGGGTCGTCGGGCGACCTGGGCAGGGTCAAGGTCTTGTAGCGCCCGGCGTCGAACGTGTAGGCGAAGCGCAGAGTCGGGCGGATGCGCATGTGCCGACCCGCCGGCGTGACCCACAGGGCCGCCTCCAGGTCGGGGCGGTAGATCATCTCGCCGGTGTCGGGACACTTTTCCCAAAGGTTCTCGGGCGTCTCGCGCCGGGCGACGAGCTTGCGCACGCCGGGCGCGATCTTGGCCAGCCACCCGCCACGCTCACGATTGGGCGACGCGGGATTGCGCAGCGGCTTGTTCTTCTTGTCGTCGGCCAAGGCCATCAAGGAGCTTCCAGGCGCCGCTCGCCTCGCGCGGATCGCACAGACTTAGCCAGCAACGCCGCGGTATCCAGGACTTTCGAAACCGGATCACGGTTCTGTGCGAGCGCCTCGGCGATCTGATCGACCAGGGCCGAGCCCACCACCGCGCCATCGGCCACGCGCGCAACCTCGGCGGCGCGCTCTGGCGTGCGGATGCCGAAACCCACCGCGACGGGCAGGCCGCTGGCGGCGCGCACGCGCGCCACGGCCGGAGCGATTCGGGCCGCCTCTGCTTCCTTGCCGCCCGTCACCCCGGCCACCGACACATAGTAGACAAAACCTCGGGTGCGCTGGGCGACGATGGCAAGGCGGGCGTCGTCGGTGGTCGGCGCGGCCAGGCGGATCAAGGCGAGGTGGTGGGCGTCCAGGGCGTCGGCCAGCGGCGCGGCCTCCTCCGGCGGGCAATCGACGATGATCAGGCCATCGACGCCGGCGGAGGCGGCGTCGCGGGCGAAGGCCGCCAAGCCATAAGTGAGCAGGGGATTGAGGTAGCCCATCAGCGCGATCGGGGTTTCCCCGTCGGCCTCGCGGAATCGGCTGACGAGGCCAAGGGCGCCGCGCACGGTCATTCCCGCCTTCAAGGCGCGCAGCGCCGCGCGCTGGATGGGCGGCCCGTCGGCCATCGGATCGGAGAAGGGCAGGCCCAGTTCGATGAGGTCCGCGCCTGCGGCGGGCAGCCCCTGCAGGATGCCGAGGCTCGTATCCGCATCCGGATCTCCGGCCATGACATAGGCCACGAAGGCGGCGCGGTCCTGTCGCTTCAGTTCGGCGAAGCGCGCATCGAGCCTGGAGACGGTCAATGGGCGCGCGCCCGATGGGCCGCGACGGCGGCCAGATCCTTGTCTCCCCGGCCCGAGAGCCCCAGGATCACGATCCCGTCTCGCCCGGCTTCCGCGGCGACCTCGGGCAATCGGGCCAGCGCGTGCGCGGTCTCCAGCGCCGGCACGATTCCCTCCAGGCGGGCGCACAGCTGGAACGCGGCGAGGGCTTCGTCGTCGGTGGCGGTGAGGTAGGTCGCCCGGCCGGCGTCGTGGAGCCAGGCGTGCTCGGGCCCGACGCCCGGATAGTCGAGGCCGGCCGAAATCGAATGGGCTTCCAGAATCTGGCCGTCCGCATCCTGGAGCAGATAGGTCTGGGCGCCGTGCAGGACCCCGGGGCGCCCGGCGCCCAGGGCCGCGG